>NZ_SOGU01000096.1:0-97912 GCF_004403275.1 Cryobacterium sp. TMT4-10 | reverse complement strand
ACTGGGCGGGGTCGCGATCGGTACCCTGGTCGAACGCACCACGAGGTTCACGATGCTGTTGCACCGGTCTCCGATGGACGAGCACAAGATGATCGGCGCACAGGTCAAGAACGGGCCCGCGACGGCCGGACACGGCGCCGACGCCGTCTGTGATGCGATCGCCCGAACCATCACCGGTCTGCCCGAGACCCTGCGCAAGTCATTGACCTGGGACCAGGGCGCCGAGATGGCCCAACACGCCAGACTCCGCATCCAGACCGGGCTGCCGATCTACTTTGCCGATCCCCACTCGCCCTGGCAGCGGCCCAGCAACGAGAACACCAACGGGCTACTGCGCCAGTACTTCCCCAAAGGCACCGACTTCACCCGCTACGCCCTGGACGATCTCGACGGCGTCGCCAAGACCCTGAACGAACGCCCTCGTAAGACACTCGGATTCAAGACGCCAGCCGAAGCGATGAACGAGCTACTGTTGACCGCAAGCACCGGTGTTGCGACGACCGGTTGAATCCGCCCAGTACGCGTCGGAACAGATCACTCTCTTCGCCGCCAAGAACGGCATCACCCGGTCGATGCGATATACCGGGATCTGCTGGGACAACGCGATGGCCGAGAGCTTCTTCGCTACCCTGAAAACCGAGTTCTATTACCGCAGGGTTTGGCCCACCCGGGCCCGCGCGATCCAAGGCGTCGCGGAGTGGATCGAGGACCGCTACAACCGCCGCCGGCGGCACTCCTCGATCGGGCATGTCACGCCAGTGGACTTCGAGATGCAATACTCGTCACAAGCCGCAGAGATCCAACTCGCCGCTTAACCCGTGTCCACCCTCCGGGGTCAAGGCCAGGTTGCTTGAGGCCGCGGCGGCGGGCACGACGCGGATGAACGTGAAGATGGCCGACGCGGTTGCGTTGGCCAAGATCAGCGGCCTGACCGCAGTCGACGAGGCCCTGGGCGAGGCGGCAACCTATGGCCGCTTCGCGACCGGCGACCTCGCCTCGATCCTCGGCTCGAACAGCTCCCGAACCCTGACCCATCGCGCTGACGAGGGGCAGTCGCTCGCGCAGGGCACCGCGGGCTGGGCGGCCATCGGCCGACCCATCGCCCCGATGCTCGACGTCTCCGCCGACGATCTGGAGGAGAGCGCGTGAGCGTCACGGCCACGGCGCCGCCAGCCCTGCCAGCGGAGCTGGAAGCGTTGATGCGGCAGCTGAAAATGCCCTACGCCCGCGCCCTGGCGCCCGAGCTGATCGCGACGGCGCGCGCTCAACGTTGGGAACCGGTCGAGGTCATCAAGGCCCTGTTCGTCGAGGAAGTCACCGGTCGATCCCGGTCCATGCTTGCTACCCGACGGAAGGCCGCGGGCTTCCCGACCGGGAAGACCTTCGACACTTGGGACGAGTCCGCATCCTCGATCCCAGTCCCAACGCAGCACGCCCTCCGGACGCTGGAATGGATCGGCCGGAAGGAGAACGTCGTCGTTTGCGGGCCCTCCGGGACCGGGAAAACCTTCTTCCTCGAGGCCCTCGGCCAGCAGGTCGTGGAAGCCGGGATGCGAGTCGCGTGGTTCCGCCTCGAGGACCTCGGCGCCCTGGTCCGCGCCCACCGTTCCGACGACTCCGTCAACCGTGTCGTCGCCCGGATCCTTCGCGCCGATTTGATCGTGGTCGACGATATCGGGCTGCTCGAAGTCGGAGCCGACGCGGCCGAAGGCCTTTACCGGCTCGTCGATGCCGCCTACGAGAAACGCTCCATCGCGGTCTCCTCGAACCTGCACCCGGCCGGCTTCGACGCCCTCATGCCCAAGACCCTCGCGACCGCGACCGTCGACCGGCTACTGCACCACGCGCACGTTTGCCAGACCTCGGGCGACTCGATCCGCCTCACCCAGGCCCTCGCCGGGAAGGGCGTCACCGCGATGAGTTAGAACGAGCACAACCACGCATGGCCAACGCCACCAAACCCCAGGTGGGCAGATCTGTTGGCCATGAGTGGGCAGTTTTCATGGCCACCAGCGGGCATTCCTACTGGCCGCCAGTGGGCAGTTCGGATTGGCCATTGACACCGGGCGGGGGCGCCGTCGCGGCGCAGGTTCGGTGCGCCGGCGCACGGTGGAACCTGCGCCCGCGCGCACAACCTGCGCCACGACAACGACAACGGGGGAGGGACGGTGCCCGGCCGGCCTCGGCGCGCAAGACCACGACCACCGGGACCAGAATGTCCTCGTGGGGGAGCCTGATAGTGAGTCGCGCCTCCGCCTCCGCCTCCGCCTCCGCCTCCACATCCGTCTGCCAGGTGCACGCAGAGGGCTACCGGCATGCGAACCATCGGGCGAGAGTGCCCATTCCGGTCGAGAGTTGTCAACGACTGGTGAATACTGACCCCGTGGCACCGGCCACTCTCGACCGGAACAGGCACAGTCGAGGCACGAGGCACGAGGCACGAGGCGGGGCCCAGAGGTCTGGGAAGTTAGAGGGCTGGGTGCCTGGGGATCCGGGTGGCTGGCGGTGCCGTGCCCTGGCGGGCGGGCGGGCGGCTACGGGGCCGGGGCCAGGGCGGTGGAGGAGGGGGCGCCGTTGAGCACGTCGAGAGTCCAGCCGGCCTGGTCGTGGGCCACGACCGTGAGGGCCGCGTTGGAGATGGTGCCGATCGGGCGGTCGAGGATGCGCATGAGGCTCAGCCGGATCAGCGTGCCGTGGCTGACGACGATGATGCGGGCACCGGGGTGCTCCTCGGCCAGCGCTAGCAGGGCATCCGCGCCGCGCGCGGCGACCGTCGCTTCCGCCTCGGCGCCATGGAATCCGCCGATGCCGGTGGGGCCGCCCGGGAGACGGAGCGCGTCCAGCTCCGGGCCGGCGCCGAGGCCCTCCGCGGGGCCATAGTCGCGCTCGACGATCTGCCCGATGCGACGGGTGACGGTGAGGCCGAGACCGTCGGCGATCAGATCGGCCGTCTCGGCCGCGCGGCTGAGGGGCGAGGAGACGACGAAGTCCCACTCGTAGTCGGCCAGGTGGCCGACGGCATCCGCTGCCTGGCCCCGTCCGGTGTCGTTGAGCGGGATGTCCGAAAGACCCTGGATGCGGAGCGCGGCATTCCAGTCGGTCTGGCCATGGCGGATAAGGGCGAAGGTAGTTGTGGAACTCACCGCTCCATTGTCCCTCGGCGGCAGGCCGTTCAGGTGACCGGGGCCGACGCGAAGAGCACTCGCGCACTGGAAACGAGATCGGTGGCGGTGAAGATCCGGGTGAGATCCAGGCCGGTGGCGCGTGCTCCGCGTTCCTCGGCGTCGCTCTGCGGGGCCAGCCGTCCCAGCATGACCCCTCCCAGGGCGCGCACGGCGCACGCCGCGATCACGCCCTCCGGCGTGCCGCCGATGCCCATGACCAGGTCGATCTCACCGCCCGGGGTGGCGGCGACGATGGCCGGGGAGACGTCGCCTTCCCGGGCGCGGATCACCCGGGCGCCGGCGAACTCGAGCTCCCGGATGAGTTCGACGTGGCGGGGCTTGTCGAGCACGGCGACGGTGAGTGCGGACTCCGGTACGCCGCGAGCGGCCGCCAGGGCACGCAGGTTCTGCGTCGCGGGGGCACTCAGGTCGAGCACGCCGCGCCCGACGGCGGCGGAGATGAGTTTGTCCATGTAGAAGACCCCGGCCGGGTCGAACATCGTTCCCCGCGGGGCGAGGGCGATCACGCAGACCGCTCCCGGCAATCCGAG
Organism: Cryobacterium sp. TMT4-10; assembly: GCF_004403275.1. NCBI lineage: Bacteria > Bacillati > Actinomycetota > Actinomycetes > Micrococcales > Microbacteriaceae > Cryobacterium > Cryobacterium sp. TMT4-10. The sequence continues at coordinate 94,197 of NZ_SOGU01000096.1, read as the reverse complement.
GGCGGCGAGGGTGGTGCCGTCGAGCGGGTCGACCGCGATGTCGCACTCCGGTCCGAGGCCCGAGCCGAGGCGCTCCCCATTGGCGAGCATGGGCGCCTGGTCCTTCTCGCCCTCGCCGATGACGACGGTTCCGGTGAACGGCGCGGTCATCAGGACGGCGCGCATGGCCGAAACGGCGGCCTGGTCCGCGGCGTTCTTGTCGCCGCGGCCCACCCACGGCCGGGCCGCGTGCGCGGCCGCCTCGACCGAGGCGCGCACAGCCTCGACCAGCTCGGACGGCCACCCGGCGGCGCCGATGACGGTGGGGTCGGTGCGGGGGCTGGAAGGGGTGTGCTGAGGAATGGGGCACCTCGTTGATCAGGCTGCAGCCAGGTGACTGTTGCTCAAAAGCCTACCGGCGCGGGGCCGTGAGGGGATCAGGCGAGGAGCTCGCGGATGTCGGCGGCGGTGAGCGCCGTGCCGCGGGCCGCCCCATCCGTCATCACGCTCTCGAACAGGCGGGCCTTCGTGGCCTTGAGGGCCATCACCTTCTCCTCGATCGTGTCGCTGGACACCAGCCGGTAGACGAAGACGTTCTTCGTCTGCCCGATGCGGTGCATGCGGTCGACCGCCTGGGCCTCCGTGGCCGGGTTCCACCACGGGTCGAGCAGGATGGCGTAGTCGGCCTCGGTGAGGTTCAGCCCGAAACCGCCGGCCTTGAGGCTGATCAGGAAGACCGAGTCGTCGCCGGTCTTGAAGTCGCTGATGACCTTCGCCCGGTTGCGGGTCTTGCCGTCCAGGTAGGAGTAGCTGATCCCGGCGGCATCCAGTCGGGTGCGCGCCTTGCCCAGGTACTGGGTGAACTGGCTGAAGATGAGGGTGCGGTGCCCGCCGGCCACGATGTCGCCCAGCAGTTCGAGGAGCACGTCGAGCTTGGTCGACGGGGTGTCGGCATACTTCTCGTCGTAGAGACTCGCGTCCAGGCTGAGCTGGCGCAGCATGGTGAGCGAGCGGAAGATCTCGAACCGGTTCGAGTTCAGGTCGTCGATCAGCCCGAGCACCTTCTGCCGTTCCCGCTGCAGGTGGGTGTCGTACACGACCCGGTGCTTCGGGTGCAGGGTCACCTCCAAAACCTGCTCCTGCTTGGCCGGCAGGTCACCGGCCACCTGCTCCTTGGTGCGGCGCAGCATGAACGGGCGGATGCGGCGGCGCAGCTGGTCGAGCTTCTCACCGTCGGCATCCTTCTCGATCGGTTTCTGGTAGTAGTCGACGAACCTCCCGGGGCTCGGGAAGAGCCCCGGCGCGGTGATCGAGAGCAGCGACCAGAACTCCATCAGGTTGTTCTCCAGCGGGGTGCCGGTGATCGCGAGCTTGAACGGGGTCGTCAGGCGGCGGGCGCACTGGTGGGCCCTGGACTTGTGGTTCTTCACGAACTGGGCCTCGTCGAGGAGGAGCCCCGACCAGGCCAGGGCGTCGTAGTCGCCGAAATCCAGGCGGAACAGCGTGTACGAGGTGACGACGACATCGGCGCCGGCGTGCAGGGAGGCCAGGGTGCGGCTGCGCTTCCCGGCGGTCTCCGTGATCGCCTCGACGCGGAGGCCGGGCGCGAACCGGGCGCACTCGGCGGCCCAGTTGGAGACGACGCTGGTGGGTGCCACGACCAGGAACGGCGCCGAGGGCCCCGGCTGCTCCCGCACCCGTTCCATCAGGGCGATCGTCTGCAGGGTCTTGCCGAGCCCCATGTCGTCGGCCAGGATTCCGCCGAGCTGGTGGTCGTAGAGGAAACCCAGCCACTCGAACCCGGACTGCTGGTAGGCGCGGAGGGTGGCCTGAACCTGCTCCGGCACGGCCAGTGGCGGGATCCGGGCGACATCGGTCAGGCCGGACACCGTCTCCCGCCACGCCGCCGCCTGTCCGGCCACGATCCCTAGGGCCTGCAGTTCCTCCCAGAGGTCGGCCTGGAACGGGCTGATTCCCAGGGGTCCGGCGCCGGCGCCGGCATCCTGCAGGCTTCGGGCCTCCTCGATCAGGCGGCGCAGCGCGTGCAGTTCGGGCCGGTCGAGGCTGAAGTAGGTGCCGCTCTCGAGGATCATCAGCTGCTGCCCGGTGGCCAGCGCCCGGAACAGGCCGTCGAACGGGATTTCCTCGCCATCGATGCTGACGCTCACCTGCAGGTCGAACCAGTCGCGGTCGTCGGCGCGGGCGGAGGTGCCGACGCTGATCACCGGCGGAGCGTCGGCCGGGCGGTACTGTGGGGCATCCGCGGAGACGCTCACCTCCACGTCCGGCGACGACTCCAGGACGGGTATCACGGTGTCGAGGAACTCGATCATCGGAGGTCCGGCGAGGGTGGCCTGCTCGATCAGGAGGGGCCGGCCGGCCTGTTCCCCGACCAGGCCGGGGAACTCGACCAGGGGGTCCCGGATGCCGCGAAGGATGCGTTCCTCGCCGGCGGTGTCGCGGTAGCGGGTGTCGTTCGGCGTGGGCCGAAGGGCCTGCCGGTAGCCGGGATAGCGCCAGTCCCAGTGCAGGGTGATCCGGGCATCCGGCTGGTGGGTGAGGGTCAGGGCCAGGACCGGCTGCGGGGACTCCGGCGGCTGGAAGGAGTCGTCCCGGCTGGTCAGGGACACCCGGTTGCGGAGGAACGGGTAGAACTCGGCCAGGAAGGCGGGCTCGTCGGCCGGGGGGATGGCGATCGAGTCGGCCATGGCGAGGTCGCGGAGTTCGCGGTCGATCGGGCCGGTCAGCGGCGCCAGTGTGAGCCGCGGTTCGGCCACGCCGGCCACGTCTTCCCAGCTGTAGACGCCGTGGGCGGGTTCGCCGATGAAGCCGAACCCGCGGCGCGGCAGCGGGCGGTCGCCGAGGACCACCGCCGGGGCCAGGGTGAGCCCGGCCGGCGACCGCCGGATGTCCAGTTGCAGGCCGGCCGCCTCGGCGGACACGAGCACAGGCTCCTGACCGGCCGTGGCGGAGATCAGGGCCAGCCGGGCGGCGCGCGCCTCCTCGAGCAGGTCCCAGAACGACCGGTCGGGGAAGGCGTCGACCCGGATCCACTGGCTGGCGGCCGCGTAGTACGGGCGGCCCGCGGAATGCAGCGCGTACAGGGCCGAGAGCACGCGCAACTGCGCCTGATCGAGTGCCCCGCGGTCGTAGGTCATGTTGTCCCAGGTGATGCTGCCGCGGATCCACTTGCCCTTCTTGCCCATGATCATCGGGCGGGCGACCAGGCGCCGAACGGGGGTCGAGTCGGCGAATGACGTGCGTTCCGGCGCGAGCAGCTGGAACTGCAGGGCCAGGCCCAGACTCGTGCCGGCGGGCTGGACATCCGGCCGGGTCAGGGGCGCCAGGGCGCTCCGCCACGTCGGCGTCGACGAACGGGGCGCCGAACGGGACGACGACGGAAACAATGGCGGAGACGAGTGGACGGCGGGGCCGGTGGGTGGCCCGGTGGGCGGCTCGGACCGGGGGCTCCCGGGTCCGGTCAGGTCCCGGGCCGCTTCGGCGATGGCGATTCCGCTGTCGACGAGCAGGGCCGCGACATGCTTGCAGTTGCGTGTCACCGGGCAGGTGCAGACCCCGGATGCCTTCAGCACGGCCCCGGAGGCGCCCACTGTGAACGACACGCTCACGCTGTACGGACTGGGGCTCGAGCCCTCGACCTCTCCGAAGAGCTGCGTGCCGGTACTGGACCAGGCCGAGGAGGCGACATGTCCAGTGCGGGCATAGCGTTCGCCCCGCGAGAAGGCCTGGCTGCCCACGAGCAGTGCGATCTCGTGAGAGGTCAGGGTGTAAGGCATAGGGGAGACGATTCCATCCGGTGGTCGGTCCTCATTCTCCCATGCGCATGATCACGGTTACTGCATGTGCAGGTGCTCCTTGGAGGACCCCTGCGTGAGCGTCTTGCCCTGGAAGAAGGCCGGGTTGACGCTGCGCTGAATCAGCATGAGCACGATCCCGCCGATGAAGAGCACCATTGCGAGGATGAACACGAGTCCGACCCCACCGATGTTCGAGCCGCTGCCGTACTCAGGGTTCATGCTGTCGTACAGCGTGGTCGCGAAAATGACGAGCAGGATGACGCCGCCGAGCAGCGGCGCCAGGAACTTGAGCAGGAACGCGCGGATGGTGCCGAGGGCCTCGGAACGGAAGTACCAGACACACGCAAACGCGGTGACCCCGTAGTAGAAGCAGATCATCATGCCCAGGGTGAGGATCGTGTCGGTGAGCACGTCGGTGCTGAGCACCCGCATCACGGCGTAGAAACCCCAGGCCACGATGCCGGCCATCAGGGTGGCGAAACCCGGCGACTTGTAGCGGGGGCTGATCGACGCGAACCGCTTGGGGAAGGCCTGGTAGTGCCCCATCGACAGCATTGTGCGCGCCGGCCCGACGAAGGTGGACTGCAGGGACGCGGCTGAACTCGACAGCACCGCCAGCGACATCAGGATGGCGAAGGGGCCCATCACCGGCCCGGCGAGGGCGGCGAACACATTGCCCTGGATCTCCTCGTTGCCGAGACCCAGTGCGCCGGTTCCGACGCCGGAGAACATCAGGGTCGCGACCGCGATCAGGATGTACAGCGCGAAGATGATGCCCACGGTGAGCGTGGCCGCGCGCCCGGGGGTGGTCTTGGGGTTCCTGGTCTCCTCGTTCATGGTGAGGGTGACGTCCCAGCCCCAGAAGATGAAGATCGAGAGCGAGACGCCCGCGGCGAACGCAGTGAACGAGGGGGCGAGGAACGGGTTGAACCAGTCCGCGCTGAAGGCGAGGGCATCGAAGGCGCTGCCTTCGGCGACCTGCACCAGGGCGGCGACGCTGAACCAGACCAGCACGATCAGCTGGAAGGCCACGAGCACGTACTGCACCGCCTTGGTGGTCTCCATGCCGCGGTAGGAGATGTAACAGGCCGCCACCATGAACACCAGACAGGTGAGCACGTTGATCAGCACGTTGCCGGTGAGGTCGGCGAGGTCGGGGTTGCCGAAGAGCTGGGCCAGCATGAGATAGAAGAAGTCGACGGCGACGCCGGCGAGGTTCGATAGGACGACCACGGTCGCCACGATGAGTCCCCAGCCGCCCATCCAGCCCAGCCATGGCCCGAAGGCGCGGGTGGCCCAGGTGAAGGAGGTGCCGGCATCCGGCATGGCGTTGTTGAGTTCACGGTAGCCGAGCGCCACGAGCAGCATCGGGATGAAGCCGACCAGGAAGATGCCCGGCATCTGGGTGCCGACGGCCGCGACGGTCGGGCCGAGGGAGGCCGTGAGGGTGTAGGCCGGCGCGATGCACGAGATCCCGATGACCGTGGCCCCGAGCAGACCGATCGAGCCGGCGCTGAGGCCCTTCGAGGAGATCCCGCCGGTGCCGGAGTCGGATGCCCCCGGCGTTGGGCCGGAGGAGGGGGAGTGGGTAGTCATGTGACTGTCCTTTCGGTCAGTGCGGCTTACGGGCGTCAGTGCCGGTGGGAACCACGATGAGGGGAACGGGGAGTGCGTGCAGCATCCGATGTGCGGTGATGCCGAGGAAGATCGTGGTGGGCTGAGCCAGCCGGCTGGAGCCGACGAAGGCGATCTCGGTCTTCTGCCAGTCGAGGGCCTCGATCGCGGCTTCGACGCTGTGGCCGGACGCGACCTCGGTGGTGATCTCGCCATGGGCGCGCGAGCGGGTCGAGAAGTACTCGAGCACGCTGGCGAGGTGGGCCTGGCTCCCGGCGTGATCGACGGGGTGGCCGCGGCCGGCGTCGACCTCGACGAGGGTGACGAAACGCAGGTCGACCGTGAGGCCTTCCGAGAAGGCCAGCAGGGAGTCGAGCAGCGGGGTCCAGCCCGGCCGGGTGCCGATCGCGCAGGTGATCCGGGTGAGCTGCTCGGGGGCTGTGTAGCCGCGCGGCGCGAGGGCGACGGGCACCGGGGATGAGTGCAGCAGCGCGTTCGCCACGCTTCCGATCGTGAACCGGTTCATCAGGCCGCGGCGCGAAGCCCCGACGACGATGCGGTCGGAGTCGAAGGTGGCGGCCGCCTGGAGCAGGCCTTCCGTGGTCGAGTCGGCATAGAGCAGGTGAGTGGTGGCGACCACGTCCGCTGGGACCCGGGCCCGACCCTGCTCGAGCCACTCGAGGGCCTGCTCCTCGAGGAGCGCCTGGTAATCGGGCGACGAGGCGGCGCCGACCCGCGCCGGCACGGTGGAGGCGTGGTGCGGGAGCACCAGGCACAGGCGGAGCTCTGACCTGGTCAGGCGCGCGAGGGCGACACCCAGCTCGACGGTGTCATTCCCCCGTTCGGTCGCTTCGTAGGCGACGACGTAGTTGGCTACTCGGGTCACGCTGGTCTCCTCAGTGTTCATGGGCGTGGTCGGCGTGCCCGGCGTGCCCGGCGTGGTCGCCCGCCGCGGGAGCGCAGTGCGCGCTGGGACTCGGTTCCACGTCGAGCGACGGGTTGCGGTCGAAGAATCCGACCGGCTTGAGCCAGAAGGAGACGGTGTCGGCCGGCATGATCGGCCACTCTTCGGGCCGGGTGATGTGGTGGATGCCGAAGACGTACCAGAGCACGAGGTCGGTGTTACGCACGGGGCGTTCGGCCTGGATCCATTCGGGCAGCCCGTGGTCCACGGCGCTCTGGTTCACGAACTCGCCGCACGGCCAGCGTTCTGACTCGTCGTTCGGGGTGACCCAGACCGTGTGCCCGATCACCTGGGCGCGCTGGAACGCGGGCGCCGCCGGGTCGAAGAACGACGGGATGGCCGCGCCGGGGACGAGTTTGTACGACACCGGCGTGCCCAGGCCGTTCATCGAGTTCTCGTTCACGACCTTCCAGGCGCGCTGGGTGTCCCAGTTGTAGTCGTCGAACCCTTCGGTCTCCACCGGCGTGTTCTGCTGGGTGAGGGCGAGGCCGAGCGGGTTGGCCTCGTTGATGGGCTCGATCCGGGTTTCGGTGCGGAACACCGTGTTCTCGGGGCCGTCGATGTCGAGATCCATCCGGGCCACGATGAAGTGCTGGTGGAACGGCGCGTAGGTGCGCTTGTCGACGAGGGTGCCGTTGGGGTGGCCCTGCCCCTCCTCGAGGTGCGTGACCACCATGATGCCGGTGGCGCGAACCTCGCACTCCATGTTGCCGTCCTGGTAGAAGCGCCAGTAGACGAGGTACTCGTAGTTCGCGACCGTGACGTGGAAGGACACGACGAGGCGGCGCATCCGTCTCACCTCGGCGCTGCCGTTGTGGTCGACGTGCTTCCAGAGGACCGCGTTGTCTTCCTCGTGGATGCAGAACGCGTTCGGGATCGTGTACGGCTCGCCCTTGCTGTTGTGCAGCACGGCGTCGAGATAGCGGATCTCGCCGAGGCAGTCGCAGCCCAGCTCGAGCGAGGTGGTCATGAAGCCCAGGCCCCATTCGCCGATGTCGAAGGCGGTGCGGCGGAAGTGGTCGATGCTGGGGTCGCGGTAGGGCACGACCATCTCGGCGAACGACAGCCGGTTGGCGATCGGGCGCAGCCGGTCGCCGTCCCGATAGCCCACATTGTGCAGGGTCATGCCCTCGCGGTAGTTGAAGCCGACCCGCAGCGACCAGTTCTGCCACTCGACGAGGTTGCCGTCGAGGGAGAAGCTCGGTCCGTCAGACTGCACGATGTCGAGCGGTTTGATCGGCGGTCGCTTGCTCTTCTCCCGGATGCGCTCCGGAATCAGGTGCGGCACGTACTCGCCCATCACCTCGGGACGCGGGATCGTGAAGGAGTCCTCGATCTCGAGCAACTCCATGGTGTTCACATCGATCACGAAGTGCAGGCCGCTCACCGGCCCGGCGTACGGGTTGCCGGTGGTGGAGGCCCTGACCCAGATGTCAGCCCAGCCCAGCCGACGCCCGCGGTACTGGTCAGGGATGACGGCGTCACCGTAGGTCCAGGTGTCGATGAAGACATTGTCCAGGTCGACGATGCCGCGCTTGGCGAGGGCGGTGATCACGTCGGGGTGCGCGCGCAGGGCGGCATCCGCTTCGTCCCACTCGTCCACGGTGAAGTTCGCCTGCACGCCGGGCACGTTGCCCCACTCGAGCAGGGTGTCGGTGGTGAGCGACACGACGGCCACCCAGGTGGTGTTCTCGGCGCGGTTGAGCACGACGAGGCGGGCCAGGCGCTCGGGCGCGACGCCGGAGGAGGCGAACTCGGCGATGACGCTCTTGGCCGGTTCGACCAGTTCGATCGAGGCGAAGCGCCAGCCCTCCGCCACTCCCCGCTCACGGGCGAGAATGCCGGCGGCGGCGGTGAACTCGGCTGCGGCCAGCGGGTCTAACGGATGAAAGGTCAACGGGAGTCCTCTGTTCTTGTCGGAGCGGGATCGTGATTGGGACGGTGTCTTCTGGTGCGGCCTGCTATTCGAGGGAGCTCATGACGTGTTTGATGCGCGTGTAGTCCTCCACACCGTACATCGACAGGTCCTTGCCATAGCCGGAGTACTTGAACCCGCCGTGGGGCATCTCCGCGGTCAGCAGGATGTGCGTATTGATCCACACCGCCCCGAAATCCAGGTCCCGGGAGACCCGCATGGCGGTGCCGTGGTCGAGGGTCCAGACGCTCGACGCGAGGGCGTAGTTCACGTCGTTGGCGAGCGTGACCGCGTCTTCCTCGGACCCGAAGGACTGCACGGTGATCACCGGACCGAACGTCTCCTCCTGCACGATGGCATCGCTCTGCCGCACGTGGGTGACGACCGTCGGCTCGAAGAAGAAACCGTCGGTGCCGATCTGGTGGCCGCCGGTGGCGATGACGGCGTGGTCGGGGAGGGCCGCGACCTTTCGTACGACGTCCCCGAAGTGGTTGACGTTGTTCAGCGGGCCGAAGTAGTTGTCCGCGTCGTCGGCTGAGCCGGTGCTGCGGGTGCGGGCCTCGGCGACGAAGGCCTCGACGAATTCGTCGTGAATGGACTCGTGCACGAGCACGCGGGTGATGGCCGTGCAGTCCTGGCCGGCGTTGTAGAAGGAGAAGTCGGCGATCTCGGCAGCGGTCTTCGCGACATCCACGTCGGCGAAGACGATGGCCGGGGCCTTGCCGCCCAACTCGAGGTGGGCCCGCTTGAGGGTCTTTGCGGCGCCGCTGGCAACCGCCATGCCGGCCCGCACGCTGCCGGTGATGGAGACGAGGCCGGGCACCGGGTGCTCGACGATGGCCGCACCCGTGCCCCCGTCGCCGAGGACGATGTTCATCACGCCGTCGGGCAGGATGCCCTGGCTGATCCGAGCGAGTTCGAGGGTGGATTCGGGGGTGGTGTCGCTGGGCTTGAGCACGAGGGTGTTGCCGGCAGCCAGTGCCGGGCCGATCTTCCAGACGGCCATCAGGAACGGGAAGTTCCAGGGCGTGACCTGGCCGACGACCCCGATCGGCTCGCGCCGCACCCAGGAGGTCATGCCCGGCAGGTACTCGCCCGCCGACTTGCCCTCCAGCAGCCGGGCCGCGCCGGCGAAGAAACGCAGCTGGTCGGCTCCGGCCGCGACCTCGTCGCTCGCGATCGTGGCGCGCGGCTGGCCGGTGTTGCGGTGCTGGGCTTCAACGATGGCGTAGCTGTTCGCGTCGATCGCGTCGGCCAGGCGCAGCAGCGCCCGCTGCCGCTCGGACGGGGTCGTGCGGCGCCAGCTGCGGAATGCGGTCTGCGCGGCCGTCATGGCGTCGTCGACATCGCCGGGAGTGGAAACGGGGGCCCGGGCGACGAGCCGGCCGGTCGTGGGATCGACGATGTCGAGCAGTGCGGTGCCGTTCGGTTCGACGAACCGGCCATTGATGAAGTTTTTGAGGGTGGGGGTTGCCACGGGTCTCATCCTCTGCGCTGAGTGAAGAAACAGATCATTTCTTCGGTAAGTATGGCAGTTGACAGACGAGACCGGATACCAGGGGCGTTTCGAGGCCCGCCTTGCTGCCCTGGAGCGTGCCGCCGGAACGCCGACGGACGTGCCGCCGGAATGAGCTGGAGGACGGGCCTCGCGCCGCTAGTGCGATGTCGGATTCTCACCTAATCTTGAGTCCAACAGGCTCAGCTTTCGCCGCGAGGCGGCGTGAGCGGCCGGCCCCGAGAGAGGATCCTCTGATGCAAGCAGGTCAGCAACCGCCCCAGGAAGAAGCCAAGACGGCGCTCGAGCAGTACGGCGTCAATCTCACCGAGATCGCCAAGAGCGGCAAGCTCGACCCGGTGATCGGGCGCGACGCGGAGATTCGCCGGGTCAGCCAGGTGCTCACCCGTCGCACCAAGAACAACCCGGTGCTGATCGGGGAACCCGGTGTCGGCAAGACCGCGGTGGTGGAGGGGCTGGCCCAGCGCATCGTCGCCGGCGACGTGGCCGACTCGCTCAAGGGCAAGCAGCTGGTCTCCCTCGACCTGGCGGCCCTCGTGGCAGGGGCGAAGTACCGCGGCGAGTTCGAGGAACGGCTCAAGGCGGTGCTCAAGGAGATCAACGACGCCGAGGGCCAGATCATCACCTTCGTCGACGAACTGCACACCCTGATGGGTGCCGGCGGCGGGGAGGGATCCGTGGCCGCCTCCAACATGCTCAAGCCCATGCTCGCCCGCGGCGAGCTGCGCCTGATCGGCGCCACGACGCTGAACGAGTACCGCGAATTCATCGAGAAGGATGCGGCGCTCGAGCGCCGCTTCCAACCGGTGCTGGTCGACGAGCCCAGCGTCGAGGACACCGTTGCCATCCTGCGCGGGCTCAAGGAGCGTTACGAGGCCCACCACAAGGTGTCGATCGCGGACGCGGCGCTGGTGGCCGCGGCATCCCTCTCGAACCGGTACATCACCGCACGCCAGCTGCCGGACAAGGCCATCGACCTCATCGACGAGGCCGCCAGCCGGCTGCGGATGGAGATCGACTCCGCCCCGGTCGAGATCGACGAGCTGCGGCGCAGCGTGGACAGGTTGAAACTCGAGGAACTCGCCCTCAAGAAGGAGAAGGACGACGCCTCGAAGGCGCGGCTCGAGAAGCTGCGGACGGACCTCGCGGAACGAGAGGTGAACCTGAAAGAGCTGCAGGCGCGCTGGGACAAGGAGCGCGCGTCGCTGAACCGGGTCGGCGAGCTCAAAGAGCGGCTCGACACCGCGCGGATCGCGGCGGATCGCGCCCAGCGCGAGGGCAACCTGGAGAAGGCGTCGAGGCTGCTGTACGGGGACATCCCGGTGATGGAGAAGGAGCTGGCCGCAGCGGAGAAGTCGGAGTCTGAGGGCCCCCGGATGGTCAACGAGCAGGTCACCGCGGAGGACATCGCCGCGGTGGTGGCCATGTGGACCGGCATCCCGGTCGGCCGTCTGCTGCAGGGCGAGACGGAGAAGCTGCTCAACCTCGAGGGTGAGCTGGGGCACCGCCTGATCGGGCAGAAGCAGGCCGTGCGGGCCGTCGCCGATGCGGTGCGCCGCAGCCGGGCCGGAATCTCCGACCCGGACCGGCCCACCGGCTCGTTCCTGTTCCTCGGACCGACCGGCGTGGGCAAGACGGAGCTCGCCAAGGCGCTCGCCGAATTCCTCTTCGACGACGAGAAGGCCATGGTGCGCATCGACATGAGCGAGTACGGGGAGAAGTTCTCCGTGTCCCGACTGGTCGGGGCGCCCCCCGGCTACGTCGGCTACGAGCAGGGCGGGCAACTGACGGAGGCCGTTCGCCGCCGCCCGTATTCGGTGATCCTGTTCGACGAGGTGGAGAAGGCGCATCCGGAGGTCTTCGACGTCTTGCTGCAGGTGCTCGACGACGGCCGGTTGACGGATGGCCAGGGCCGCACCGTGGACTTCCGCAACACGATCCTCGTGCTGACCTCGAACCTCGGGTCGGCGTTCCTGATCGACCCGGTGCTCAGCCGGGACGAGAAGGAGGCGGCCGTGCAGGCGCTCGTGCGCCAGACGTTCAAGCCCGAGTTCGTCAACCGTCTCGACGACATCGTCGTGTTCGAGTCGCTGTCGATGGAGGACCTCGGCCAGATCGTCGGGCTGCTCGTGGACCGGCTGGAGAAGCGACTGGTCGAGCGCCGGCTCGAGTTGGGGGTGACCCCGGATGCCCGCACCTGGCTGGCCGAGCGCGGCTACGACCCGATCTACGGGGCCCGCCCGTTGCGGCGCCTAATGCAGACCGAGATCGACGACCGCCTGGCGACCGCGATTCTGTCCGGCACCGTGCGCGACGGGGACACGGTTCGCGTGGACCTGGCGTCGGACGGGGACTCGCTGGTCGTCGCATCCGTGCCCCTGCTAGTGGTGGACCCGGCCGACCTCGACGACGACGCGCTGCTGTAACCAATTCGACGGAGATTTTGCCGAAAACGGCCCCGAACCCGGCGCGAACGGGCTTTTAACGCAAAATCTCCGTCGAATTGGTGAGCGTGGCCGCCGATCGGCGTGGTGCGCACCGGTTGCGCGAGCAGCGGAATTCGGCGGGAATACGGGCGGAGGGGGGGCCGGAACCGATGAGGTTCAGGGGGCTGGCCTAGGCTCGAACCATGCGTGCAACAGTGATTTACGGGGAACGGGACATCCGCCTCGAAGAAGTACCCGATCCGATTCTCTCCACCGGCGGTGACGCCATCGTGCGTGTCGTCGCAGCCTGCGTCTGCGGCTCAGACCTGTGGCCCTACCGGGGCATCCAGCCCACCGACGAGCCGAAACGAATCGGCCACGAGTTCGTCGGCATCGTCGAGGAAATCGGCGCCGACGTCACGAAGATCAAGGTCGGCGACTTCGTCATCGCGCCGTTCTATGACTGCGACAACACCTGCCTCAACTGCCAGAACGGCACCAGCACCTCCTGCCTGCACGGCGGCTGGTGGGGCGCGGACGACCAGCTCGGCGGCTTCGCCGACGGCGCCCAGGGCGAGAAGGTGCGCGTGCCGCACGCCGACGGTTCCCTCGTGGCGACGCCGACGCTGCCCACCGAGGACCAGGTCCCCGGCCTGCTGACCCTCGCCGACGTGATGGGCACCGGGCACCACGCCGCGGTCTCCGCCGGCGTGACGACCGGCAGCACCGTTGTCGTCGTCGGCGACGGTGCGGTCGGCCTCTGCGCCATCATCGCGGCCAAGCGACTCGGGGCCTCCCGGATCGTCGCCATGTCCCGCCACCCCGAACGGCGGCTCGTGGCCCGCGAATTCGGTGCGACCGACGTGGTCGAGGAGCGCGGCGAGGCCGGCGTGGCCCGGATCCGTGAGCTCTTCGACGGCATCGGCGCGGATTGCGTGCTCGAGTGCGTCGGCACCAAGGAGTCGATGGAGCAGGCCATCGCGTCGGCTCGGCCCGGCGGAATGGTCGGCTACGTGGGCGTTCCCACCGGCGGCCCGATCGAGGTTCGGCCGCTGTTCGGCCGCAATGTGGGACTGAACGGCGGCGTCGCATCCGTGCGCGGATACGTTGAGGAACTGCTGCCGGAGGTGCTCTCGGGCGCCATCAACCCGGGGCGCGTGTTCGACCTGCAGCTGCCGCTGACCGAGGTGGCCGAGGCCTACGCCGCCATGGACGAGCGCCGCGCCATCAAGGTGCTGCTGCGCCCGTAGCCGGCGCGCCTTCGGCACAGGTGAAGGGCCCCCTCACGAGTCGTGAGGGGGCCCTTCGCGCGAGCGGATGCGGCGAGAGTGCCCGTTCCGGTCGAGAGTTGCCGGCGTAGCGGGCACTCTCGACCGGAACGGGCACTTTGGTGCAGCCAGCAGGGGTCAGTCGTTGACGAGGAGCAGCTCGGCGAGGGGTTTGCGGGTGCGGGGGGCGGATTCGCGCTCCTGCAGCTCGGGGGAGAGCAGGCCGACGTCGCCGAGCATGCCCAGCGCGGTCACGGACACGACGGCCTGGTTCTCGGCCAGGCCGAAGGAGAGGGCCAGCGCCGGCCCGTCGAATCCGCCGAGCTGGTGGGTGTGCAAGCCCTCGTGCTGCGCCTGGATCGTCAGGTGCGCGACCGCCTGGCCGAGGTCGTAGCGGGCCCACGGGTTGGCGCGCTCCTCGCCGACCGGCAGGGTGGCGACGTTCACGATCAGCACGGATGCGGCATCCGCCCAGGCCTTGTTGAATCCCATCAGGGTGGCGTGGATCCTGGCGAAGCTGTCGGACCCGCGCCGGGCGACGATGAAGCGGGCCGGCTGGATGTTGCTGGCCGACGGAGCCCACCGGGCGGCCTCGAACACGGTGGTCAGGGTGTCTTCGTCGACCAGGGCGGCCGGGTCGAAGCCGCGCGGGCTCCAGCGGGCCGAGAGGACGGGCAGGATGGGCGACGCCGTGTCGGCGGCGCGGCTGATGGTGTCGGTGATGAGGGTCATGGAGCCGTCTTTCGGTGGAGAGTGGAGGGGCAACGCTGACCCATCCACTTCAACGCGGGGCGCCGGGATCTATTCCGCGGCATCGCTCAGGACCGCGTGCTCGCCGAACCTCTCCCAGGAGGGGCGCGGTGCGGGCGGGGCTACTGCTCGGTGAGTCCGTTGCGCACCTCGCGGCGGAGCACCTTGCCGATCAGGGAGCGGGGGAGCTCGTCGACCTGCACGATCCGGCGGGGCACCTTGTAGGCCGAGAGCCGGGTGCGGCAATGGGTGCGCAGGGCCTCGACATCGAGGCTGGTCCCCTCCGCCAGGACGACGACGGCGACGACATCCTCGCCCCCGTTCGCGCTGGGCAGCCCGACGGCGGCGGCGTCGGCGACGTCCGGGTGCGACAGAAGGGCCGCCTCCACCTCCGACGGCGACACGTTGAAGCCTCCGGTGATGATGAGCTCCTTGATGCGGTCGACGACCGTGATGAACCCATCGGCCGAGACGCGCACGATGTCGCCGGTGCGCAGCCAGCCGCCCTCGAGCAGCACCTTGGCCGTTTCGCTCGGCTGGTCCCAGTAGCCGGAGAAGACCTGCGGGCCGCGGATGAGCAGCTCGCCCTCCTCCTCGATGCCGCGGTCGACGGTCGGGTCCGCCGGGTCGATCACCCGGATCTCCGTGCTCGGGAACGGCACGCCCACCGTGCCGGGACGCCTTGTCGGGCCCATCGGGTTGCCGACGGCGATCGGGGAGGCCTCGGTCACGCCGTAGCCCTCGACCAGCAGTCCGCCGGTCGCCTTCTCCCAGCGCTCCACGATCGACACCGGCAGGCTCATCGCGCCCGAAATGGCGAAACGGATGCTGCGCAGGCTCACGTTCTTCTTCTCCGCGGCGCGCATCAGCCGGTCGTAGATCGGCGGGACCGCCGGCATGAACGTGGGCGGGGTGCGGCGGGCCGCATCGAGCAGCAGCTTCTCGTCGAACTTGGGGAACAGCACCAGCCGGGCGCCGGTGGCCATCGCGTAGGTGAGGCACAGAGTCAGGCCGTAGGCGTGGAACATGGGCAGCACGGCGTAGAAGACCTCTTCGCCCCGGTGCAGCCCGGGCACCCACGCCTCGCCCTGCAGCGCGTTCGCGCGCAGGTTGAAGTGGCTGAGAATGGCGCCCTTCGGGGTGCCGGTGGTGCCGCTGGTGTACTGCAGAACGGCCGTGTCGGTGATCTGCGGGCGCGGGTGGTTGTGGCGGAGCTTCCGTGAATCCACCAGCGAACGCCAGGTCAGCGCGCCCTTGCGCAGCGGGCCGGCGGTGAGCGCGTCGCGGGACTCGCGGGCCTTGGCCACGGGCAGGCGCAGGAGGAAACGCTTGGAGAGGGGCATCGCATCCGTCAGGTCGACGGCGACCACGGTGCGCAGGCCCATGTCGGCGGGGAAGTCGGACACGGTCTGGTAGACCTTGTCCCAGACGATGGCCAGGGTGGCGCCGTGGTCCTCGAACTGGTGCCGCAGCTCGCGTTCGGTGTAGAGCGGGTTGTGCTCGACGACGACCGCGCCCAGGCGCAGCGCGGCGTAGAACGCGACGACGTGCTGCGGGCAGTTCGGCAGCACGAGCGCCACCCGGTCGCCGGGCTTGACGCCGAGCCGGAGCAGCCCGTTGGCCACCCGCGAAATCTGCTCGCCGAGCTGCGCATACGTGGTCGTGGCGCCGAAGAAATCGAGGGCCACGTTCTCGCGGAAGTGGTGCGCGGACATCTCGATCATGTCGGAGAGCGTCTCGGTCGGCTCGGTGATGGTGCTCGGTACGCCCGAGGCGTAGGAGCCGAGCCAGGGCTTGTTCTCGAAAACGTTCATCAGACGGCCAGCTCTCTGATCAGGGCCACGACGAAGGCGTCGATGTCGGCTTCCTCGGTGTCGTAGCCGCACATCCAGCGCACCTCATTGGTGGCCGGGTCCCAGTCGTAGAAACGGAACGAACCGCGCAGGCGGTCGGCCACCCCCGGCGGCAGCACCGCGAAGATGGCGTTGGCCTGGGTGGCCTGGGTGAACGTCACTCCGGTGACGGACCTGTCGGCGATCCCGGCCTCGAGGGCGGTGCGCAGCCGCTTGGCCATGGCGTTGGCGTGGCCGGCGTTGCGCAGCCAGAGGTCGCCGCCGAGCAGCGCGATCAGCTGGGCCGAGATGAAACGCATCTTCGAGGCGAGCTGCATGTTCAGTTTTCGCAGGTAGATCAGGCCGGCGGATGCCTCGGGGTTCAGCACCACGACGCACTCGCCGTACATCATGCCGTTCTTCGTGCCGCCGAAGCTGAGCACGTCGACGCCGGCGTCGCGGGTGAAGGCGCGGAACGGCAGTCCCAGCGAGGCTGCGGCGTTGGAGAGGCGGGCGCCGTCCATGTGCAGTTTCATCCCGTTGGCGTGCGCGTGGTCGGCGATGGCCCGCACCTCCTCCACGGTGTAGGCGGTGCCGAGCTCGGTGGTCTGGGTGATCGACACGACCAGCGGCTGCGCCCGGTGCTCGTCGCCCCAGCCCCAGGCCTGCTGGTCGATCAGCGCGGGGGTGAGCTTGCCGTCCGGGGTGTCGACGGTGAGGAGCTTGATGCCGGCCACCTTTTCGGGGGCGCCCGCTTCATCCGTGTTGATGTGGGCGGTCGACGCGCAGATCACGGCGCCCCAGCGCGGCAGCATCGACTGCAGGCCGATCACGTTCGCGCCGGTACCGTTGAAGACCGGGAATGCTTCGACGCCCGCGCCGAAGTGTTCGGCAAACACCTGCTGCAGCCGGGCGGTATAGACGTCCTCGCCGTAGGCGATCTGGTGCGCACCGTTGGCGGACACGATCGCATCGAGAATCTCGGGGTGGACCCCGGAGTAGTTGTCGGAGGCGAACCCGCGCGAAGAAAGGTCATGGAGTTGAGTCACCCCTCCATCTTCGCGCATCGGGCTGTTCCGCTTCTGTGCGGGCGTCGTGCGAATTCGACGGAGATTTTGCGTCAAACGGCCGATTTCGGGCCGAAACCGGCTTGGGGGAGCAAAATTTCCGTCGAATTGGTTAGGGCTAGCCGCGGAGGGCCTGGCGGAAGGTGACCCGGGCGCCCATCCGGAGCAGGGAGTTCGCGTAGATGCGGGAGCCGAGCAGGATGACCATTAGCGTCGCGGCGAGCAGGATGGCCAGGGAGGCCAGCGGCTCCCACCACGCGGCCGTGCCCAGGAAGAGGCGCATCGGCATGCCGACCGGAGCCGAGAACGGGATGTACGACATGATCGCGAGCACCGTGGGGTTGTCGTTGAAGAAGATGACCAGGAAGTAGGGGATCATCACGAGCACCAGCACGGGGGAGGTGGCCGACCCGACGTCCTCCTGACGGGACACCATCGACGCGGTGGCGGCGAAGAGTGCGGCGAGCATCACGAAGCCGAACGCGAAGAACACCGCGAACAGGGCGATCGACGGACCGATCGCGCCCAGCAGCCCGCTCTGGCCGGTCGCGGCCATGCCGATCGCCACCAGGGCCCCGATCATGACGATCTGCCCGAACGCCATCACGCTATTGCCGACGATCTTGCCGCCGAGCAGCGCCCGCACCGGGATGGTCGTCATCAGGATCTCCACCACGCGGGTCTGCTTCTCCTCCACCACGCTCTGCGCGATGGTCGAGCCGAACGTGATCGCCGACATGAAGAAGACCAGCCCGAATCCGATGGCCACCAGGTAGGCCAGGCCGCCGCTCTGCGGGGACGGCTCGAGCAGGCTCACCGGCGGGCTCACGCTCAGGGCGCCCAGCAGCACCAGCGGGGCGGAGTCGAGGGCGATGACGCGGACGTCGAGCGGTGAGGTGTCCCCGGTGGCGGGGACGACGGCAGCGGAGACCGTTCCGGCGCGCACCAGCGCCTCGGCCGCGGCGACGTCGTCGGCCTTCACGGCCGTGAAGGCTTCGGTTAGCTCCACCAGCCGGCCGGCCGCCCCCACCACCGCCACCTTCGGATGGGCCTGGTTCTGGCTCGCGATGCCCCCGGCGACGACGGAGCCGATCGAGATGAGCAGCAGGATGCCGGTCGAGATCAGGAACGCCTTGCTGCGCAGCCGGGCGACGATCTCGCGGGTGGCGACCAGCCAGACGCTCCGGCCGAAGCCGGGCGCCGGATGCCGGGGGCGGGCGCGCACCCCGTCGGTGGTGCGGGCGGGTCTCACTGCGCGACCTCCTTGAAGATCGCGGCGAGGCTGGGTCGCTGTCGGCTGAAGGAGACCACCGGTCCGCGCTCGACGGCCAGCCGCAGCACGGCCTGGCTGGCGGCATCCGTGTCGGCTTCGAACACGGCGAGGCCGCCGTCGAGGTCGATCACCGTGATGCCGGGCACGTTCCGGACCCAGCCGGCATCCCCGGCGCAGCGCAGCTCGAAGCGGAGGCTGCTGTGACGCTCGCGCAGCTCATCCCGGGAGCCGTTCGCGCGGATCTCCCCGTCGGCGATGATCACGAGGTCGTCGCAGAGGCGTTCGACGATGTCGAGCTGGTGCGAGGAGAACAGCACCGGCGCGCCCTGCGCGGCGAAGCCTGCGAGCACCTCCATGACCGCCTCCACCGCGATCGGGTCGAGGCCGGAGAACGGCTCGTCGAGCACCAGGAACTCGGGGTCGTGCACGAGGGCGGCCGCGATCTGGGCGCGCTGCTGGTTGCCCAGCGACAGGGACTGCACGAGGTCGCCGGCGCGCTCGCCGAGGCCGAGGCGCTCGAGCAGTTCGGCGGTGTTGCGGCGGGCGGATGCCGGGCTCAGCCCGTGCAGGCGGGCCAGGTAGACGAGTTGCTCACCGACCTTCATCTTCGGGTAGAGGCCTCGCTCCTCGGGCATGTAGCCGAAGCGGCGGCGGTCGTCGACGCTGAGCGGGACGCCGTCCCGGAGGACGGTGCCGGAGTCGGCGGAGAGCACGCCCACGATGATGCGCATGGTGGTGGTCTTGCCGGCTCCGTTGGCGCCGACGAAGCCGGTCAGCCGGCCGCCTCCGACGCCGAAACTCAGGTCGGTCAGCACCATTCGGGTGCCGTACCGCTTGTTCACACCCCTGATCTCGAGCATGCCCGCCCCTCCGTCGCCTGTGCGCACCACGTTAGCGCGCCGCGGACTGCCGGCGACCGGTCAGGCGGCGGGCGGGGCCAGGAGAACCCGGGTGTTGTTGACGGATGCCGCCGGCACGTCCCAGAGGCCCGCGACCGCGGCCGCGAGCCGGCCTTCGAGCCCGTCGAGGGCCCGCACGACGAAGATGACCGCCGCGGCATCCGTGCCCGCCTTCGCGAAGCCCTGGCCGACCGCGCGGGTCCAGGTCTCGGCCGCGGCCTTCGCTGCGGCATAGTTCGCGCCGCCGGGGGCCGGTTTGTCGACCGACACCGACGAGACGATCGCCAGCCGGCCGGCCGGGGAGGCGAGCAGGTCGTCGTTGAAGGCGCGGGTGGTGTTGCGCAGGGTGGTGACGACGTGGGCGTGCAGGAAGTCCCAGTCCGCGTCGGTCTGGCCGACCAGGCCGCCGCCGCCGCGCCAGCCGCCGACGAGGTGGATCAGGCCGTCGATCGGGCCGGCGTCGGCCCGAACGGCGTCGGCCAGGGCGGTGACGGCCGCGAAATCGGCGAGATCACAGCGGTACGTGAGCAGGCCGGGCAGGTCACTTTGCATCGTCTGCAGGCGCTCGGCGTTGGAGCCGACCGCGATCACGCGCGCGCCGGCATCCGTCAGTGCGGACGCCACCGCGCGACCGGCCGCGCTGGTCGCACCGGCGATGAGCACGGTGCGGCCAGCAGCGGCGCGGCTTGCGGCGTCAACCGAGCGGCCGGCGTCGGGCGCCGGCCGCTCGGTTGCGCCCATGCTGTCAGTCACGCCCGGTGAGCCCGGCCGTCGACTCGATCACGGACTTCATCTTCTTGTCGAGCGCCTCGAAGAACATCGACAGCGGGAACTCGTCGTCCAGGACCAGGTCGGTGTACCCCTTCGGCGAGCCGGCGAGCACCTCCAGCGGCAGACCGCGGGACCACTGCGACGCCGGGTTGGGCGTGAGGGTCTTCGCGATCATGTCGTAGGCGGCCAGCCAGTGCGACTTCTTCGGCCGGTCGATCGACGCCCAGTAGAGGTCGTCGATCTGCTTGCCGAGCGCGATCACCACGTCGGGGACACCGTCCCAGTCGAAGGTGAGGGCCGTGTCGGTCCAGTGCAGCACGTGGTGCTGATGCATCCACGCGAACAACAGTTGACCTCCGAGGCCGTCGTAGTTGCGCACCCGGCTGCCGGTGATCGAGAACCGGAAGATCCGGTCGAAGATCACGCCGTACTGCACCAGTTTCGCGTGCCGGCGCGCCTCCGGGCTGGCGCTCTCGTCCCGTTCGATCGTGACCGATTCGCGGAACGCGGTCAGGTCGCAGCGCAGCTCCTCGAGGGAGTAGAGAAAGAACGGCATCCGCTGCTTGATCATGAACGGGTCGAACGGCAGGTCGCCGCGCATGTGCGTGCGGTCGTGGATGAGGTCCCACATGACGAACATTTCCTCGGTCAGGTGCTGGTCGTCGAGCAGCGCGGCGGCGTCCTCCGGCAGTTCGAGTCGCGTGATCTCGGCGGCCGCGCGCACGACCCGGCGGAACCGGGCAGCCTCGCGGTCGGCGAAAATCGCACCCCAGGTGAAGGTGGGAATCTCGCGCATCGCGACCGTCTCGGGGAACAGGACGGCCGAGTTGGTGTCGTAGCCGGGCGTGAAATCGAGGAACCGAATCGGCACGAACAGTTTGTTGGTGTATTCCTGCTCCAGCTCGTCGATGAATTCCGGCCAGATGACCTCGATCAGCACGGCCTCGACCAGCCGGTTCGAGCTGCCGTTCTGCGTGTACATCGGGAACACGACCAGGTGACGGATGCCGTCGGCCCGGTGCTGCTGCGGCTGGAACGCCATCAGGGAGTCGTAGAAGTCCGGCAGGCCGAAGCCCTCGCTGCGCCAGCGCTCGAAGTCCCGGACCGAGGCCGCGAGGTAGGCGGCGTCGTGCGGGAACAGCGGCGTGAGTTCGTCGATGGCCGCGATGATCACGTCGACGTGGGCCTCGGCATCCGTGTGGGCGTCGGCGTTCGGGATCGAGCCGTCCTGAACCTGGCCGGCCTGGAGCGCCGTGGCGGCGGACTTGAGGCGGAGCCAGGCCGGGTGGGTGGCGACATCCTCGAGAACCTCGGGCTCTCCGACCAGTGCGTCTTGCGCAACATAATTCGACATGGGAACCTCCCGTCCTTCGTGAGTGCCGCGGTCGCGGCTTTGGTGATGGTGCGGCGGCGCCAGCATCGGCGCCATCGTCCAGAGTATCGGGAGCTGGCCGGTGTTTTCTTGCGACTTCTCGCAACGAATCGCCGCTTTGCCGGCATCACCGCGACGAAAATCACCGTTCGGTGCGGACGTCCCGTGGCGAGTGTCGCCGATTGCGCCGAATGACGCCGTCCCGACGGCGACGCTGGGTGGCGACGGCGACTCTCGGGCCCGGTTGCGGCGTTTGAGTTCGGGCATGACGGATGCGGCGGCGCTGCGCCGTCGCTGCCGGGCGATGGATCGGCAGCCGCCGATGTCGACAGGCCCGACCGGCGCGCGGTATCGTCACAACAACCACACAGCGAGGAGCGCGGCCGATGGACTTTGAGCAGGTGATCGCCGTGGTCATCCGGGTCGTCGAGGCTGCCGGTGCGGCCATCATGGTGCTCGGTGGTGCGGCCGCGGTCATCGCCGCGGTGCCGGCGGTGCTGCGGGCCGACACCCGGCCGGGCGCCTACACCGGGCTGCGCCGCAACCTCGGCCGGGCCATCCTGCTCGGCCTCGAGGTGCTGATCATCGCCGACATCATCCGCACGATCCTCGTCGATCCGACCCCGCAGAGCGTGCTGGTGCTGGGCGCCATCGTGGTGATCCGGGTGCTGCTCAGCTTCTCGCTCGAGGTGGAGATGGACGGCGTCTGGCCCTGGTCCCGCTGGCGTCTGGCCGCGGGCAAGGGAACGGCAACGGCAACGAGCGCAGGCACGGGCACGGATGCGGGCGGCGCTGCCGCGCATCCGCTCAGCTGACTCAAGCAGATCAAGCAGCTGAGTCGGGTCAGGAATCCGTCGGGGAGGCCGCCGTCAGCCGCCAGAGCGAGGTCGTTTCCTTCGACCGGGCCGCGTGCAGGGGGTCGGCCGTGTCGGCGGCGCGGCGGTGCACCGGCTTGGTGTCCAGCCGGGCCACGACCGCCAGGCCGGCGTCCTCGATCAGGTCGAGCAGGGCGCCGCGGGAGCGGAGGCCCAGGTGCTCGGCGATGTCGGAGAGGACGAGCCAGCCCTCGCCGGCGGGCGCGAGGTGGTCTGCCAGTCCGGCCAGGAAACCCCGCAGCATCCGGCTGTCCGGGTCGTAGACGGCGAAGTCGGTGGCGGTGACGGCCGAGGCGGGGATCCACGGCGGGTTGCAGACCACCAGGTCGGCGCGCCCGGCGGGGAACAGGTCGGCTTCGACGATGTCGACCGAACCGGCCAGCCCGAGCCGGGTTATGTTCTCACGCGCGCAGGCCAGGGCCCTCGGCTCCTGGTCGGTGCCGACCACGTGAGCGATGCCGCGGCGCGCGAGCACGGCCGCGAGCACGCCGGTACCGGTGCCGATGTCGAACGCGGTGCCGGTGGGGCCGGCGGCGGCGTCCGGGAGCGGGGCCGTGTTCACCAGGTCGAGGTATTCGCCGCGCACGGGGGAGAAGACGCCGTAGTGGGGGTGGATGCGCGCACCGAGCGCGGGGACGTCGACGCCGGTCGTGCGCCACTCATGCGCCCCGATCACGCCGAGCAGCTCGCGCAGGGGGGTCACCGAGGCATCCGTGGCCGGACCGTAGGTCTCGGTGCAGGCCTGCCGCACATCGGGGGCGCGGCGCAGCGGCACCGTGTAGTCGGCGTCCAACGGGACCAGGACCAGGGCCAGCAACTGCGCGCGGCGCAGGGCCTCCGACCGGTAGCGTCGGAACGCGGAGGCCAGGTCGGTCGCGGGCGTCTGCCGGCCGCGGTCGACCCGGCGGCCGAGGGCGCTGAGCAACTGGCGGGCGCCCAGGAAGTCGCCGCGCCAGAGCATGCCGGTGCCGTTCTGCGCGAGGCGGTAGGCGGCATCCGCGGTCATCGTGTCGTCGGCGATCACGACGCGTTTCAACGGGGCCCAGCCGCTCTCCGAGCGCCACAGGGCCGACCGGGGATGCCCGGACTCCTGCCAGGCGATGCGGGCGGTGGCGCTTGCGGTGGCGCTTGCCGGTGCGCCGATCGTCGGCGACGGATGCCCGGCGTCGCCGGTGTTGTTGGAGTTGCCGGTGTTGCCGGTGTTGCTGTTCCTGATGGTGCTCATGGGTTCCATCCTCGCGCTCTGATGCGCCGAGTTCGACAGTTGCGGTCGAGTTCGAGTGGTGTGCCGGTCGAACTCGACCGGAAGCGGCGAATTCGTTGGGCGGACGGGCGGACGCGCGGGCGCCGTGGGAAGAACGGCTAGCGCAGCGCGGGCATGACCTCGCGCTCGAACAGCTCGATGCCGGAGCGGTCGTAGGCCGCCTCGGGGAAGTAGTGGATGGCGTAGCCGAGGCCACGCTCCTTCATGCCCTGCAGGCGCCGGGCGACCTGCTCGGGCGTGCCGACGCCCTGGGCGGTGCCGCTGCGGTACTCGGCCATGAACTCCTCCGCGCGGGACTCGCCGAGGTAGGGCGTGACCCGGGCCTGGATGGCGTCGAGACGCTCGGCGACCTCGGCCTCGGTGGCCCCGATCACGGTGTTGTAGTTCGCGGAGCGGGTGATCGCGTCGAAGTCGGTGCCGACGGCGGCGCAGTGCGCCTGGAGCAGGTCGCTCTTGTGCGTGAAACCCTCGGGCGAGCCGTCGAAGTTGGTGTAGTCCGCGTACTTCGCCGCGATCTTCAGGGTGACCTTCTCGCCGCCGCCGGCGATCCAGATCGGGATGCCGCCGTCCTGCAGCGGGAGCGGCCGCACGATGGCGCCGTCCACCTGATAGTGCTGCCCGTCGAGGGTGGCCTTCCCGGTCGTCCAGGCCTGGCGCATGATCTGCACACCCTCGTCGAGGCGGGCCAGGCGCTCGCCGGCGCGCGGGAAGCCGTAGCCATAGGCGCGCCACTCGTGCTCGTACCAGCCGGCGCCGATGCCCATCTCGACCCGTCCGCCGGAGATGATGTCGATGGTCGAGGCCACCTTCGCCAGGTAGGCGGGATTGCGGTAGCTGATGCAGGTGCACATCTGGCCGAGTCGAACCCGGGAGGTGGTCGCGGCGAACGCGCTCATCAGGGTCCAGGCTTCGTGGGTGGCCTCTTCGCTGGGCACCGGCACGGTGTGGAAGTGGTCGTACACCCAGATCGACTCCCAGTCGCCAGCGTCGGCGTGCGCCGCGAGGCCGCTCATGGCGGCCCACTGCTCGGCCGGGTCGATGCCGACCAGATCGTGACGCCAGCCCTGGGGTATGAAGAGTCCGAATCGCATGGATTCGAGCCTACGCGCCGCGCCGCCGCCCGGTCCGGTTTGCGGCGGGCATCCGTGACCGGGAGGATCGTTTCATGAAGTTCGTTCTGGCCCCCGACTCGTTCAAGGAGTCCATGTCCGCGGCCGAGGCCGTCGCCGCCATGGAACGGGGCATCCGGACCGTGTTCCCCGACGCCGAGTGTGTGGGTCTGCCGATGGCGGACGGCGGCGAGGGGACCGTTGACGCGCTCGTCGCCGCCCGTGGCGGCGCCCTGATCGTGGCGAAGGCCCTGGATGCGCTCGGCCGGCCGAGGGTCGCCCGGTACGGCTACGTCGCCGACGAACGGCTGGCGATCATCGAGATCGCGGCGGCCGCGGGCATCCAGCTCATCGACCCGGCCGACCGCGACCCGCGGAACGCCAGTACCTTCGGCGTGGGGCAGCTGATCACCGATGCGCTGGACCGGGGCGCCCGCCGGTTCGTGATCGGGCTGGGCGGATCGGCGACCACCGACGGCGGCGCCGGGATGCTGCACGCCCTCGGCGCGCGTCTGCTCGACGCAAACGGCCGGGACCTTCCCGGCGGGGGCGCCGCCCTGGCACGGCTGGCCCGGATCGACCTGGCCGGATTCGACCCGCGCCTGTTCGACGCGACGTTCGAGATCGCGAGCGACGTGACCAACCCGCTGCTCGGCGCGGAGGGGGCCGCCGCCGTCTTCGGCCCGCAGAAGGGCGCGGACGAGGTGATGGTGCGCGAACTCGACGCGGCCCTCACCGTCTACGCCCGGGTGCTGGCCGAGACCACCGGATACGACGTCGCCGGGGAGTCCGGGGCCGGCGCGGCGGGCGGTCTCGGCGCGGCCTTCCTGGGCTGCTTCGACTGCCGGATGCGGCGCGGCATCGAGGTGGTGATGCAGGCGGCCGGCCTCGCCGTGCGTCTGGACGGGGCGGACTACGTCTTCACCGGCGAGGGCAGCGTCGATGCCCAGACCCTCCGCGGCAAGGCCCCGCTCGGGGTGGCCGAGGTCGCCGCACGTGCGGATGTGCCGGTGATCGCGTTCGCCGGCCGGATCGGCGACGGCGCCGAGGCGCTGTACGACCACGGGTTCAGCGTTCTGGTGCCGATCGTGGCGGGGATCAGCGACCTGTCGCAGGCGCTTCGGGACGGCCCGAGGAACCTCGAGCGGGCGGTCGCGACGGTCTGCCGCCTCCTGGCGCTCCGCGCCTCAGGCAGCGCGCGCCCGGGAGGCGGCGCGAGCGGGGATCCCCTCGGGACGGACGAGCCTGCAGCGCGCTAGGTTCCGCCCTCGCTCGCGAGCCTGACCGCCGCCGCCAGCGCGGTCACGGCGTCGAGATACCGGCCGCCGGCCGGGTTGGGCCGGTCGGCGGAGTCGAACCGGTAGACCAGCGGATGCCCGGTGGGCAGGTTCAGGTCGCGGATCTGCTGGTCGTCCAGGCCGTCGAGAACCGCGCACAGGGCGCGCAGCGAGTTGCCGTGCGCGATCACGAGCACCGTCTGGCCGCGGGCCAGCAGCGGGTCGACTCGCTCTTCGAGGACGGCGCCGACCCGCTCGATCACCTCGCTCAACGCCTCGGTGCGGGTCAGGGCCGCCGGCGGCAGGCCGCGGAACAGGGCCGAGCGGGCGAATTCGTCGTGGAGAGCGTCACTCATCGGCGGCGGGGCCGCGTCGACGGAGCGGCGCCAGGCCACGAACTGTTCCTCACCGAACTCCGCCCGCACGTCGTTTTTGGAACGGCCGGTCAGGGCGCCGTAGTTGCGCTCGTTCAGCCGCCAGTCGGCGTCGCAGTGGGCCGGCGGGATGGCCAGCCCGGCGGCCACGATCGCCGCGGTCTGGCGGGCGCGCGCCAGCGTCGAGGTGAAGAGGGTGACCGGGGGCGGGTCGGCGCCGGCGCCGGGACCGGGCAAGAGCTCGCCCGCCAGCGCGAGGTTGAGCAGAGCGGTGGCGGCCTGCGCCTCGCGGATGCCCTGCTCCGACAGCGGCGCATCCAGCACGCCCGTGAACAGCCCGGCGGCATTCGCGGTGCTCTCGCCGTGCCGCAGCAGGATCAACACCCCGGCTTCGCGCACGATGACCAGCCCTGTTCCAGTCTCAGCCGACGGATGCCGCGGCACACGCCGTCGCGACGCCATTCCACCGCGAATCCTCAGGTTACAGCCCCGCCACTGTCCCGGCACGGCAGTCGTCCCGCCGGGTCCGCCGTCCGGCCACGAGTGCGGGTGAATCGTCGGTATGGGGCGTCCAAACCGACGATTCACCCGCACTCGCGGCAGGGGGCAGGGGGAAGTCGCGTGGGCGGGTGGAGGGGCGGGTGGCTCAGAAGCCGAAGTCACCGCCGAAGTCTCCGTCGCCGCCGAAGTCACCGCCGAAATCTCCGCCGCCCGAGGCACCGCCGCTCGCGTCGCCGTCGCCGCCGCCGGAGTCTCCACCGGAGTCGCCTCCGCCGGAATCGCCCGAGTCGCCGGAGGCATCCGTCGAACCGGAATCCATGGGCAGGAAGGCGCTCACCAGCGCGGAACCGATCACGTAGCCGGCGACGGTGCCGAGCAGGGAGCTGCCGACCATGCTGCCGAAGCTCGGGCCGCCCTGGCCCGAGCCGCCCTGGTTGCCGAAGCTGCGGGCGAGGGTGCCGGGCTGCCGCAGTTCCGCCCGGGTGGCCGCCTGAGCCAGCGCGGCCGGCTCGGCGTTCGCCGGGCGTTCGCTCGCGCCGACGCTCTCGCTGAGCTGGCGGAAGAGGAGGTCCCGCTGCTCATCGGTGAGTTTGCTGAACGCCTCCGTGTGCACCTGCTCGATCGTCTCGGGCGGCGCCGTGCGCAGCAGGTACTGGTAACGCTCCACGGCGATCTCGTCGTCGGTGCGCTGGGGTGGGCGGGGCCGCTGCTCGCGTTGCGCCTGCGGTTCGGTTCCGAAGAGTCGGTCGAAGAATCCCATGGTGTGCTCCTTGGCTCGGGTGCTGAGTCGGGGATCTCTACGATCCCATCCGTCGCTGAGTAGCCGCTGGAATGCGGATCAGCGCCGAGCCGGCGCCCGGCGTAAGACGCGGGTCCGCCCTTCTTGGGATGATTGGTCCATGACTCGAACCGTTTCCGGAGCCCGCGTGCTGATCACCGGCGCAGCCATGGGCATGGGCCGCCTCTACGCGGAGCGGGCCGTGGCCGAGGGCGCCGAGGCCGTGATCCTCTGGGACCGTGATGCCGCGGCGCTCGCCGTGACCGCCGCCATCCTGACCGAGCGATCGGCCGGCCGCACCCTCGTGGCCCCCTTCGTCGTGGACATCGCCGACCTGGGGGCGATTGCGCAGACCGCCCAGCGGGTGCGCACCGAGGTGGGACACCCGGACATCGTGATCAACAACGCCGGCATCGTGCGCGGATCCTTCTTCTGGGAGCACGACAACGGTGACGACACCCGGCCGACCATGCAGGTGAACGCGCTCGCGCCCATGTACATCACCCGGGAATTCCTGCCGATGATGATGAACAACCCGGGCCGGGAGTCCCGGATCGTGAACGTCGCCTCGGCGGCGGGGCTGCTGTCCAACCCGCGGATGAGCGTGTACGCGGCGTCCAAGGCGGCCCTGATCGGCTGGAGCGACTCGCTGCGCCTCGAACTGGTGCAGCAGAGGTACGGCCACGTGAAGGTCACCACCGTGAGCCCGAGCTACATCTCCACCGGCATGTTCGCGGGGGCCCGCGGGCCGCTGCTGACTCCGCTGATGACCCCGGATCACGTGGTCGACCGGGTGTGGCGGGCGATGCTCGCCGGCCGTCCGATGCTCACGATGCCGTGGACGGTCGGGCTCTCCACCGTGGTGCGCGGAGTGCTGCCGTTGCCGCTCTGGGACGCCGTTGCGGGCCGGGTATTCGGCGTCTACCGGTCGATGGACGCGTTCACCGGACGTCCCCGGCCCTAGCCACAGGCCCGCCGAGTGTGACCGTTCCGGTCGAGTGTGACCGGCGCAACGGGCACTCTCGACCGGAATGGACGCACTGGCGGTGCGAGAGGGATGGCGGGCGACCGGCACCCGGCGCCCGCCTGCCCCCGAACTGGGGTCCTCGTTTAGGGGGACACGGCGGCGGCCGTCGCCTACGTTGAAAGCATGGACGCAGCGGCGCACGGCCTCGTGCTCGATCGGGCCCGCCCGATTGCCGCGGCGCGGCCCCGGGGCGTCGCGGACGGCGTCCGTTGGCTCTTCCTCTGGCTGGCCGTGGTCTCGGCGGCGCTCACCGTTCCCGGCGTGCTCCTCGGCGCCCGCGGCGGCCTGATGATCCTGGGCCCGGCCGCTGCGCTGATGCTCACTGCCTCCTGGATCTTCGGCTATCGCCGCGGGAGTGCCCCCGTCGGGCTGGACATCGTCGATGCGGCGGCGCTCATCGGCATCGCGCTCGCCTCACCCCAGCCCGGGGCCGTGGTGATTGTCGTGTTCGGGGCCCTGTGGTTTCGCAGCCTGTACGGCTCCGCCTGGCAGGCGCTGCTCCGGGTCTGCCTCTATGCGGCCGCTCTGGGGTTGCCCTTCGGGCTGTGGCCGCTGCTGTTCGGGACCGAGTTCGGAATCGATCCCGGCATCTACTCGGCGGTGCTTCCCGCCCTCTTCGTCACCGTGGCCATCGCCCGGCAGCTGGGCAAATCCCTCGTGGCCCGGGACCAGAGCATCGGCCGCGACCGGGTTCTGGCCGAGACCGGTGCCCAGTTGCTCGGCGCGGTAGACCCTGACGCGATCATCGCC
Source organism: Cryobacterium sp. TMT4-10 (assembly GCF_004403275.1). Lineage (NCBI taxonomy): Bacteria > Bacillati > Actinomycetota > Actinomycetes > Micrococcales > Microbacteriaceae > Cryobacterium > Cryobacterium sp. TMT4-10. The sequence continues at coordinate 64,778 of NZ_SOGU01000096.1, read as the reverse complement.
CTGGCCTGGGATGCCTCGACCGATTTATGCGCCGCCGCTCCCGGGCTGCGCCTGCTCAGAGTGGTTGCGGAAGGCTCTGACCTCAGAGTGGACGGAACCGCCGGCACCTTCCGCACGGCGCCGACCCGGCTGGCGGCCGACGTGCTGTTCACCCGGCCGGGGTCCGCCTACGCGCGCATCCTCGACCCGGCACCCCTCAACGCCGCCGTCGGAACGCCCGTGATGTGGGAGTGCCTGGCTTTCGAGGGCCGCGATCACCGCGGCTGGCTGCTGGTCGGCGCCCCCAGACGGATGCCCGCCGAGGTTCTCTTGTCGGTGCGGGGCCTCGTCGCCCAGGTGGCCCTGGCGATCCGCACCAGCGACGCCCACCGGGACCTGACGATGCTGGCCCGCACCGACTCGCTGACCCTGCTCGACAACCGATCGTCGTTCCTGGCCGGGTTGGCCGAGACGATCGCCGAGGCCGGTTCGCATGAAACGCAGGTGCTGTTCCTCGACCTGGACGACTTCAAGGACGTCAACGACGCCTTAGGTCACGGCGCCGGCGATGCCCTGCTGGTGGATGTGGCAGCCCGGCTGCTGCGCTGCACCCGTCCGACGGACCTCTGCGCCCGACTCGGCGGCGACGAGTTCGCGGTGCTGCTGCGGGACACGACCCCGGAGGCCGCGGCCGCGGTGGCCGAGCGGATGGTGGCGGCCATCCACGCACCCTTCCCGATCGGCGGCGGTGCAGGCGGGCGCTCCGTGCGGGTCGGCGCCAGCATCGGCGTCGCGACGGCGATCCCCGGGGTCGGCGTCGAGGGTTTGGTGCACCGGGCCGACGTGGCGATGTACGCCGCCAAGGCGCAGGGCAAGAACCGGGTCGAGTACTTCGCCCTCGGGCTGCTTAACGCGGACCGGGGCCTCGCGCCCCAGGCCTGATCGGCCGGGTCGGTTCTCCGCCCGGCAGGGGTCGGCCCGTTGCGGCTCGCAGGGCGGCACGCATTGACATTCGCTCACCTCGCGATCTAGTATGGAATCGATTCCATGGAAACGATTCCATGAACACAAAGGGGTGACACGATGGCGGAGATCACGATCAAGGATGTGGCGTCGCTGGCCGGCGTCTCGGCGGCCACCGCGTCCCGTGTGCTTTCCGGCAACCCGGCCACCTCGCCCGGGGCGCGGGCCAGGGTGGCCGCGGCCATCACCGAGCTGGACTACCGGCCCAACGCCCAGGCGCGGGCACTGCGCTCCACCCGCAGCGATTCCATCGGCCTGCTGGTGTCGGATGTTCGCAACCCGTTCTTCGCCGACCTCGCCCACACCGTCGAGCAGGCCGCGCTCTCCGAGGGGTACGTCACCCTGCTCGGCAACGCCAATGAGCGCAAGGAACAGCAGGACCGCTACCTGGACACCCTGATCTCTCGCCGGGTGGACGGCATCATCGTGGCGCCGCTCGGCGACGGCAGCGGCAGCATCGCCTCCCTGATCGAGCGGGAGATCCCCACGGTGTTCGTCGACCGCACGGTGGACGGCATCGATGTGCCGAGCGTGACGACCGACAGTGAGGCCGGCATCCGCCAGGCCGTCGAGCACCTCTCATCCGTCGGTCATACCCGGATCGGGTACATCTCGGGCCCGCAAGCCACCTCGACCGGTCGGGAGCGGTTCGCGGCCTTCACCTCTGCCGTGGCGGACACCGGGCTCAGCCAGGACCCCGAACTCGTCTACTTCGGTGACTTCCAGGCGGCGAGCGGCTCGGCGGGCGTGCATGCGCTGCTCGACCTCGACGAGCCGCCCACCGCCCTGCTGGCCGCGGACAGCCTGATGGCCGTGGGCGCCCTCGCCATCCTGCACAAGCGGGGCTTGCGTATCGGCACGGACATCGCGATGATCGCCTTCGACGACGTCGAGTGGTTCGCCCTGCTCAACCCCGCACTCAGCGTCATCTCCCACAGCGTCGAAGACATGGGCCGATTGGCCGTCGAGATGCTCCTGCAGGTCATCGCCGGCGGTACCCCGGAATCGGTGGTGCTGCCCAGCGAACTCATCATCCGGGCCTCATCGTCGTCGCCCATCTCCCCCTCAGCCGGGCTCCGCCCGAGGAAGAACTGAAATGAGTCAAGAACCACTGGTCACCCTGCAGAACGTGGGCAAAACCTTCGGCCCGGTGACGGTCATCAAAGACGTCACCGTCAGCGTCTACGCCGGCCAGGTGCAGGTGCTGCTCGGCGAGAACGGCGCCGGCAAGTCCACCCTGATCAAGATGATGGCGGGCGTGTACCAACCCGACGCCGGTCACATCGTCGTCGACGGGAAGACGGTCGTCCTGCCCACGACCCGGGCCGCCGAGGAGCTCGGAATCGCCACCATCCACCAGGAACTCAACCTGGTGTCCACGATGAGCATCGCCGAGAACGTCATGCTCGGACGCACGCCCACCAAACACGGCATGGTCGACCGCAGCGCCCTGCGCAACCGGGCGCGCGCCGCCCTCGCCCTGATCGGGCTCGACGTCGACGTCGACACCCTGGTCGGCGAGCTGGGCATCGCCCAGCAGCAACTGGTCGAAATCGCCAAGGCCCTGAGCATCAATGCCCGCATCCTGATTCTGGACGAGCCCACCGCCGCCCTGACCCGCCACGAGACCGAAAGCCTGTTCGCCGTGATGGCGGACCTGCGCCGCCGCGGAGTGGGGATGCTGTTCATCAGCCACCACCTCGACGAGATCGCCGAGGTCGGTGACACCGTCACCGTGCTGCGCGACGGCGAATTCATCGCCGAAGTGCCCGCGTCCACGCCCGAAGACGACCTCGTCAAACTCATGGTCGGCCGCAGCATCGAGGACCAGTTCCCGCGCGTTGCCGGACATTCGGGCGAGGCCGCCGAGATCCTCCGGGTCGAGAAGCTCACCTCGGCCGGAAAGTTCGACGACATCAGCTTCACCGTCAAGGCCGGCGAGGTGCTCAGCATCGCCGGGCTGGTCGGAGCCGGCCGCACCGAACTGATCCGGGCCATCGCCGGGGTCGACAACTACTCCTCCGGCTCCGTCGCGGTGCGCGGACAGGTCCTGCCCCACGGCAGCATCCCGGCGGCCATCGCCGCGGGCATCGGGCACGTGCCCGAGGACCGCAAGGGAGAGGGGCTGGTGCTCGACGCATCCGTCAACGACAACCTCGGCTACGCCACCCTCGCGTCCACCGCCAGGATGGGGCTGGTCGACTTCACCGGCCAGCGCCGCCGGGCCTCGGAAGTGGCCAAGAAGCTGCGCATCCGGATGCACACCATCGACCAGCCGATCCGCGCTCTCTCCGGCGGTAACCAGCAGAAGGCCGTGTTCGGCCGCTGGATCATCGCCGCTTCCACGGTGCTGCTGCTTGACGAGCCCACCCGCGGCGTCGACGTGGGCGCCAAGGTCGAGATCTACGAACTGATGAACGCCATCACGGCGGCCGGGGGAGCCATCCTGATGGTCTCCAGCGAGTTGCCCGAGATTCTCGGCATGAGCGACCGCATCCTCGTGATGCGCGACGGCCGGATCGCGGGCGAGCTCACCGCGGCCGAAGCCACCCAAGACGCAGTCATGACACTCGCCGCCCGCGATGTCGACGAGCAGAACGATTAGAGATAGGGAAGCACACCATGTCCACCACAATCCTGCCGGCGAAGCGCCGAAGCTTCAACTACAAGAAGTTCCTCGCCAACAACGGCGCCCTCGTCGGCCTCGTCGTTCTCTGCATCGCCCTGTTCATCGCGACCCCCGACTTCCTGACCGCGCAGAACCTGCTCAACATCGGCATCCAGGTGTCGACCGTGGCCGTGCTGGCCTTCGGTATGACTTTCGTCATCGTCGCGGGCGGGATCGACCTGTCGGTGGGCGCCGTGGCGGCCCTGTCGGCCATGTCGTCCGGCTGGCTCTTCGCCAGCGGCGGCCTCCCCGGCTGGCTCGCCCTCCTGGGCGGCCTGGCGGTCGGTCTCCTGGCCGGGACCATCAACGGACTGGCCAACGCCTACGGCAAGCTGCCCTCCTTCATCGCCACCCTCGCCATGCTCAGCGTCGCCCGCGGCCTGACCCTCGTCATCTCGGACGGCCGCCCGATCAAGACCGCCGCGGAGGTCTCCTTCCTCGGCGGCAACATCGGACCCGTGCCGATGCCGATCGTGATCCTCGTGCTCGCGGCCCTGGTTGCCTCGTTCCTGCTCAACCGCACCGTGATCGGCCGCTCCATGTACGCCGTCGGCGGCAACGCCGAGGCGGCGCGGCTGTCCGGACTGCCCGTCAAGCGCATCCTCGTCACCGTGTTCGCCCTGGCCGGCCTCTTCGCAGCCCTCGCCGGATTGCTGCTGGCCGGCCGCCTCGACTCCGCCCAGCCCCAGGCGGCGGCCGGCTACGAGCTCGACGCCATCGCCGCGGTCGTCATCGGCGGTGCGTCCCTCTCGGGTGGCCTCGGCAAGATCTCCGGCACCTTCGTCGGCGCCCTGGTGCTCGTCGTCATCCGCAACGGCCTCAACTTGCTCAACGTCACCTCGTTCTGGCAGCAGGTCGTGATCGGCCTCGTCATCGCCCTCGCCGTCGGAGTCGACGTGTTGCGCCGCAAGACCCGCAACAGCTGACCCTCTCACCCCGCACCACCCAACTACACCAACTACACCAACTACACCAACTACACCAACTACACCAACTACACCAACTACACCAACTACACCAACTACACCAACTACACCAACTACACCCAAAGGAAAAACAATGAAGTCGTCCTCGTTTTTGAAAATTGCAGCACTGACTGCCACCGCGGCACTGATCCTGGCCGGAACCACCGCCTGCGGCCGTGGCGGCGGGGGCGAGGCCTCCGGCGACAAGATCGTGATGGCCATCTCCACCCTGAACAACCCGTTCTTCGTTGAACTGCGCGACGGCGCCCAGGCCGCCGCCAAGGACGCCGGAGTGCAGTTGAACATCGTCGACGCCCAGAACGACTCGGCCACCCAGGCCAACCAGCTCGCGACCGCCGCCTCGGGCAGCACCAAGGCCGTGATCGTGAACCCGGTTGACTCGGATGCCGCCGCCTCGTCCGTGAACGCCCTGCTCAAGGCCGGTATCCCGGTCATCGGTGTTGACCGCACGGTCAACGGTGCCGACCTCGACTCCCTTGTCGCCAGCGACAACGTGGCGGGCGGTCGTCAGGCTGCCGACGAACTCGCCAAGGCCATGGGCGAGAAGGGCAGCGTGATCCAACTGCAGGGCGTCTCCGGAACGTCGGCGAGCCGCGACCGCGGCGCCGGTTTCGAAGAGGGAATGAAGGCCTACCCCGGGATCACCGTGGTCGCCAAGCAGACCGCGAACTTCGACCGAGCCGCCGCGCTCGACGTCACCACCAACCTGATGCAGTCCAACCCGGGAGTGACCGGACTCTTCGCCGAGAACGATGAGATGGCGCTCGGCGCCATCCAGGCCCTCGGCGCCAAGGCCGGCACCGAGGTCTCCGTCGTCGGCTTCGACGGCACCTCCGACGGACTCGCCGCCATCAAGGCCGGCACCCTCGTCGCCACCATCGCGCAGCAGCCGGCCGAACTCGGCAAGCTCGCCGTCGAACTGGCCGTCAAGGCCATCAAGGGCGAGAAGATCGAGAAGAACGTTCCCGTCGAGGTCGTCTCCGTCACCAAGACGAATGTGGGCGACTTCGCCAAGTGAGTGACTTCACCGGCAGCACTCTCCCTGCACCGTCCGGCGACACCGGGCCCGGGTCGGTGGTCGTCGTCGGATCCATCAACGTAGACCAGCTGATCCGGATCGACCGGCACCCGCAGCCGGGCGAGACCCTCATCGGAACGTCGATGGAGTTCCTGCCCGGCGGCAAGGGCGCCAACCAGGCCGTGGCCGCGGCCCAGCTCGGCGCCTCCGTGCGCATGGTCGGCGCCGTCGGCCGGGACTCGCAGGCCCAGGTGGCTACGGCGATCCTGACCCGCGCGGGCGTCGACCAGTCGGCCGTGCGAACTGTCGACGGTCCCACCGGGCTCGCCCTGGTCGCGGTGGCCGACGACGGGGAGAATACGATCGTGGTCATCCCCGGTGCCAACGCGATGATGGGGGCCGAGGCCGTCGAGGCCAACGCGGCCGTCATCGCGTCGGCCGCCGTGGTGGTGCTCCAGGGCGAGATCCCCGCCGCGGGCATCGTCGCCGCAACGCGGCTGGCGACGGGGCGCGTCGTGCTGAACCTGGCGCCCGTGATCCCACTGGATGCCGCGGCGATCCGCCGCGCGGACCCGCTGGTCGTGAACGAGCACGAGGCCGCCCTCGTGCTCGCGCAACTGGAGCCGGACCGCCCGATCCCGACGGAGGACGCCGAGCTTGTCGCCCGGCTGCTGGAGTGGGGCGTCGCATCCGTCGTGCTGACCCGCGGCGCGAAGGGAGCCATCTGCGCCGACCGGGACGGCACCCACACCGTGGCCTCGCCCACGGTCGTCGCCGTGGACAGTTCCGGAGCCGGCGACGCCTTCGTCGGCGCCCTGAGCGCACAGCTGGCCGCGGGGGTGACCCTGTCGGAGGCCGTTCGGCTGGCCGTGCGAGTCGGGGCCTTCGCGGTGCAGAGCCGCGGAACCCAGACCTCGTATCCGACCCTCGCCGACGCGCTGCCGACTCTGGACGGGACGGTGCCCGCATGAAGCGGCGGGGCATCCTGAACGCCGAACTGTCGGGCGCGCTGGCCCGGCTCGGGCACACGGATATCGTTCTCCTCGCGGACTGCGGCATGCCGATCCCTCGGGGGGTCCCCGTGATCGACCTGGCGCTGGTGCACGGCATTCCGCGGTTCGAGCAGGTGCTCGACGCCCTGCGCGACGAGCTCGTATTCCAGGGCTGCGTCGCGGCGGAGGAAGCCAGGACCGCGCCCGCCGGGGCGTGGCTGTCCGAGCGCTTCGATGAGATCGAGTACATCAGTCACGAGGACCTGAAGAGCCTCTCCGCCTCGGCGAAGCTCTTTATCCGCACGGGCGAGGCCACGCCGTTCGCGAACGCGGCGCTGGTCTGCGGAGTCTCGTTCTGACGCTCTCCGCCTGAATCCAGGCTGCAGGGCGAACCACCGGTCAGGATCCGGCAGGGAACGCGCACTAGGCTCGCGGCGTGAGCGAATCATTCCGCAGCATGCTGCGTTCCCTGCCGGATTTTCCCGTTGATCTTCCGGTCTTCGACCCGGCCACGGCGCCGTCCGACCCGGCCGACCTGTTCCGGGAATGGCTGGGCGACGCACTCGACGCGGGCCTGCCCCAGCCGCACGCGTTCACCCTCTCCACCTCCGACGCTGCCGGTGCGGTGTCGTCGAGAATGATGATCCTGAAGAACCTCGACGCCGAGGGCTGGCACTTCGCCACCTCGAGGGCGTCGCGCAAGGGCCGGGAGCTGGCGGAGCATCCGTGGGTCGCCATGAATTTCTTCTGGTCTGGCCTCGGCCGCCAGGTACGCGTGGTCGGCACCATCGTCGAACTGTCAGCCGAGGAGTCCGCCGCAGACTGGGACGAGCGGCCAGGCGCCGACGGTTCACCGAACCCGACCTGGCAGCTGTACGCCGTGCGGCCGGTGGAGGTGGAGTTCTGGCAGGCCAGCACTGACCGCCGGCACGTGCGCCACCGCTACCTGGTTGCCGCCGACGACTGAGCCGGCCCCGGCCGAACCGTTCGTCGACCCAGGTCCGATTCAGGCGGGTATGTCGCCCATCATGGCGTCGAGGTGTCTCGCTGTTGCCTGCGCGTCGTCGTTTAAATCCATCGCCTGATTCTGTGACGAACGCCCCCCGAGATGCGACTACATCTTGAGAGATTCTCGCGGGGACCGTTTTCCGTCTCGGCGGGACCTCAGGTCCATATTCGTATCAGTAGAGGAGCTATTGCCATGGCAACATACGACTCATCCGGTTCAAACATCAATCGAAACATTGACGATCCCGGCTCCGTCGCTGGGGTCCCCGCGGGCAATGGGGCGACCATCCGCGACGAGGGCGTCCGCGGCGACGACGGCGTCCGCCGCGACCCGGTCGTCGGACGCGACGCGGCCCGCTTCGGCGGAATCCAGTGGGGATCGGCTTTCTTCGGCTGGCTTACCGCCACCGGCACCGCAGTGATCCTTACCGCCCTGTTCGCTGCCGCCGGAGCCGCAGTCGGCCTGGGCGAGTCCGATTCCGCCGATCAGGCTGCCGGAACTGCTGCCGACAACGCCGGCACCATCGCACTGATCGGAGCCATCGTGCTCGCAGTCGTGGTGTTCGTGTCCTATTTGTGCGGCGGCTACGTGGCCGGTCGCATGGCCCGCTTCGACGGCATCAAGCAGGGAATCGCCGTGTGGGTGTGGGCGATCGTGATCGCCGCCGTCGCCGGGACCATCGGTGTCATCGCCGGCGGCCAGCTGAATATCCTGGGGAACCTGAACAGCCTTCCCAGCATCCCGCTCAATTCGGGAGACCTCACGGCAGGCAGCATCATCACCGCGATCGTCATCGTTCTGGTCAGCCTTGCCGGCGCAATCGTCGGCGGACTCGCCGGGATGCGGTTCCACCGTCGCGTGGACCGCGAAGTACTCGGCCGCTGACTCTGGCACGGATTACCAGCACAGGGCGGCTGGGCGGCCCGTTCCGCCCGGCCGCTTCCGCACTCTCGCACCCAAAGAACTTCAGACGAAAAGAGATCGCCATGCCTCGCCTGCTCAAGTACGTCCCCGTGGTCGTGACCCTGGTCACCAAGTACCTGCGCAGCCCGCAGGGCAAAGCCGTGATCCAGAAGATGCGGGCGTCGCGCCCCCGGCCGTAGAACGTCGTCCACACCTGACCGAAGGCCTGAAGAAGCCCGTCCGGGTCGCTGGTCGGGCCCCGGTGGACTGCATGTCGACCCCTTCAGAGGGCGATGTCGACAGGCTCGATCACCGGTGGCCCGACCCATCGACTAGCGGGAGTCTGGTGCGAACCGCGCAATCCACCCGGCAACCGGTCGCTGCTGCTCACCCTGTTGGGCGGAAAGCACGATCATGATCACCGTGAGAGCGGGCGTCACCCACTGCAGCACCCGCTGCTGCCGCTGGGCCGACTCAAGCTCCGCAGACACGCCCGGACCGGCCTCGGTGGTTCCGGCGGTCGCCTCTCCCGAATGCTCACTCATCTTCTTGCCGAGAATGCCGGAGTACAGCGCTGTGCCCGCGGCCACACCAGCGATGGCAAGTTCCAGGACCGTGTTCCTGCGACTATCCGACTGGCCGGCCAGACGTGCCTTGTTGCCGAGAATCAGGCCCGCGCCGCCCGCGGCGTATGCGGCAAGCGCAGCCACCTGCACCGGCGCCCACCTCTTCCACCCCTGGCTGGCCAGGGCCACGCGTTCCCGAGGATCCCTGGCGGTCGAAGCGCTCCCGTTGAGCCCGACGGCGCCCATCAAGGCGCCCCCTGACCACAGCGCCAATCCCACATCATGCAGACTTCGAACAACGGTATTGCGTCCAGTCACGGAGTACTCCTCATCGGTGCGATTCGCCTTCCCGTACGGGCATGTACAGGGATAGGTACTACCTATGACGCTTGCCGACGCCGATCTCTCATGCCCCGACGCGGGCTGCCACTGACTGTCTCAGGTTCCTCCCAGCCTTGGTCGAAGTAGACGGAGCAGGAAGTGCTTGCTCGCGCGCGGAGGCTGGACAGGCTGCCGGGTTTGCAATCCGGCGACTGGGCGTGTTGCCAGGGGGTCGCAGATCGGTTTGCCTGGGCGATTTTGCCTCTTGAGAAGGCTCCGCTCGGTGTGTATTCTCGTTTCTCAAATCTTCGAATAGGTCTCTATGTTTAAATATGACAATTCCTCACGTCCCGGCGGTGACGTGAATGTCACCGCGTTGACTCCCACCGCCTGGCAAGTTCAGGATCGTCGAAGAACGGGCGGTGACGGACCGGTTCTGCTGGGTTTTATCCATCAATTCAGTGACGTTTTTGAGGTCATGAATGTGACGCGGCCGTTGGAGAGAACGTACGTGTCGTCCCTGGCCGGCGCAGTGGCGAGCATCACGGGCGGGACGGTCACCCAGTGAGCTCACCGGTCCAGGCCACCTTATCCGACAAATCGGAATCCGCCGCCGAACCGGCCCAACCCCTTCTGCACGCGGCCCAGTCGGCCGCCACGACGACGCGATTGGGTCGGGGGCCGACGGATACGTTCGGTTTCTACCTGCGCAAGATCGGCATGGTCGCGCTTCTGGCTGCGGAGGAGGAGGTCGACCTGGCCCGGCGGATGGAGGTGGGCCTGTTCGCGGCTGAGAGACTCGCCCGGGGTGTCGCCGATCCGGACGCGGACCGGGACCTGACCTGGCTCGCCCGGGACGGCGATCGGGCGAAGAAACGGTTCATCGAAGCAAACCTGCGCCTGGTGGTCAGCGTCGCCAAACAGTACTCCGGCCGCGGGATTCCGATCATGGATCTCGTTCAGGACGGTAACCTCGGGCTGCTGCGCGCGGTGGAGAAATTCGATTTCATGACGGGGTACAAATTCTCCACCTACGGAATCTGGTGGATCCGGCAGTCCATCCACCGGGGCATGGTCGGCGCCGCACGAACCATACGCCTCCCGGTGCACACCGTTGAGAAACTCAACAAGATCAAGCGCATCGGCCGCGATCTCACCGGCACTCTCCACCGCGAACCCACTCTGGCGGAGCTGGCCGAGGCGTGCCGGACGCCGATCGCCGAGGTGCGGGCTCTGCTCGACTATGACCTTGAACCTATCTCGTTCCAGGCCCCGCTCGGAGAGGGTCTGGCCGACATATCCGAACTGATCATGGACGACGACCTGCCCCAGCCGGAGGAATACGCGGCACTTGCCCTGCGCCGGTCGGACATCACGTTCCATCTCGATGCACTGCCCACACGGGAGCGCACGATTCTGGAAGCCCGGTTCGGGTTCAATGGCGACCAGCCTCGCACGCTCGACCAGATCGCCGCCCGTGAGGGTGTGACTCGGGAACGAATCCGCCAGATCGAGAAACGGGCCCTTGCGATGATGCGCGTGCCGGCCCTGGAGCTCTACCTCAGGGAGTGAGGAAGCCTGCCGCCGCAATAGGCTGGTAAGTGATCCGCCTCGCGTTGCGGGAGTCGCGGGCACTTTGCTGTTCCGGCATCCAGGAGAAACCCATGACCGAATCCGCCCCCGTTGATCCCACGTCCACCGAAGCCTGGAGTCAACTCGCCGCCATCGCCGACGGCTTTTCCCCGGATCTCCGCGGTTGGTTCGACACCGACCCAGGACGAGCCGGTCGATACACCTTTCAAGCAGCCGACCTCACCATCGACCTGTCGAAGAATCTCCTGACCGACGAGATCTTGACGCACCTAGTGCAGCTCGCGAAGGAGATCGACGTCTCCGGTCGATTCCAGGCCATGATCGCCGGCGAACACATCAACGTGACCGAAGACCGCGCGGTTCTCCACACTGCGCTGCGCCGCCCGAAGGACGGCGCAGACCTCGTGCCGCCGAAGGGCTTCGTGGTAGATGGTGAGGACGTCGACGCCGAGGTGCACGCCACCCTCGACAAGGTTTACGCATTTGCAGAAAAGGTTCGGTCCGGTGCCTGGACCGGTATCACCGGCAAACGCATCACGACGGTCGTCAACATCGGGATCGGCGGTTCCGACCTCGGCCCCGTGATGGTCTACGAAGCGCTGAAGCCGTATGTGCAAGCAGGCCTCGAGTGCCTTTTCGTCTCGAACATCGACCCGACCGACGTCTACGAGAAGACGGCGGACCTCGACCCTGAGACCACCCTCTTCATCGTGGCGTCAAAGACGTTCGGCACCCTCGAGACGCTCACGAACGCCCGTCTGGCCCGAGAGTGGCTCTGGAAGCAGCTCCTCAGCTCAGGTGCCATCGTCGATACGGACACCGCCCGCGTCGAGGCCGTCGCCAAGCACTTCGTCGCCGTTTCGACCGCTCTCGACAAGGTCGCGGCATTCGGCATCGATCCCGAGAACGTCTTCGGATTCTGGGACTGGGTCGGCGGTCGTTTCTCGGTCGACTCTGCCATCGGCACTTCCGTGGTCGTCGCCATCGGCCCTGACAATTGGCGCGAATTCCTTTCCGGCTTCCACGTCCTCGACGAGCACATGCGAACAGCGCCCCTCGAGCAGAACGTTCCCGTCCTGATGGGACTGCTCAACGTCTGGTACTCCAACTTCCTCAAGGCCCAGAGCCACGCTGTGCTCCCCTACGCACAGAATCTCCACCGATTCCCGGCCTACCTGCAACAGCTCACGATGGAATCGAACGGGAAGAGCGTCCGGTGGGATGGGTCACCTGTCACGACCGATACCGGCGAGATCTTCTGGGGCGAACCGGGTACGAATGGTCAGCACGCTTTCTACCAGCTCCTCCACCAGGGCACGCGCCTGGTCCCCGCGGACTTCATCGCCGTCGCGAACCCTGCCCACGCGCTCAAGGACGAGACCGGCGACGGTAGCGCCGTTGAGCCCGGCCAGGACGTCCACGCACTGTTCATGGCGAACTTCTTCGCCCAGACCAAGGCGCTCGCATTCGGTAGAACGGCCGCAGAGGTGCGCGCCTCAGGTGCCGACGAGTCGGTCGTGTCGGCCCGCGAGTTCAGCGGAAACCGGCCGACCACGTCGATCCTTGCGCCGGCCCTCACCCCGAGCGTCGTCGGCCAGCTCATCGCCCTGTACGAGCACATTGTCTTCACCGAAGGCACGATCTGGGGCATCGACTCATTCGACCAATGGGGGGTCGAGCTTGGAAAGCAGCTTGCGCAACAGATCGCTCCTGCAGTTGAAGGGAATGTGGACGCTCTCGAATCCCAGGACTCGTCCACGAAGGCCCTGATCGTGAAGTACCTCGAGTTGCGAGACTGACGTCAGGAAGGCCGGGTCATGTCGCCCGCAGCCGCGGCGACACCCGTCGAGCGGTAGCGCAGGAGAACTGCGCCCTTCTCCGAAGCGGCCTCTGCAGCGAGCAGTTCCAGCGACACGGGCGGTCCGTCGGCGCTGAACAGGCCATCGCCGATCCGGCCCGAACGAATTCGACGGAGATTCTGCCGAAATCGGTCCAGAACCGTTCGAAACCGTGGTTTTAGGCCACAATCTCCGTCGAATTGGTTCGAGACCGGGCCCGAGGCGAGAACGGGCCCGAGGCGAGACCGGGCCCGAGGCGAGACCGAGACTGAGCCCGGCGCCTGGGCCGCAGTCACTTGGGCCTCGGTCACTCTAGGCCTCAGGCGCTCAGGCGCTCAGGCGCTCAGGCCTCGGTCACGGTCCCGCGGTCGACGCTCCAGTGCCGGTCCGTGTGAACGGTGGCCAGCATCCGTCGGTCGTGGGTGACCAGCAGGAGTGTGCCCTCATAGGCCTCCAGCGCCTGCTCGAGTTGTTCGATCGCGGCCAGGTCGAGGTGGTTCGTGGGCTCGTCGAGCACCAGCAGGTTGACGCCGCGCGCCTGCAGCAGGGCCAGGCCGGCTCGGGTGCGCTCGCCGGGGGAGAGATCGTCGGCCGCACGGTTGACGTGGTCGGCCTTGAGGCCGAACTTCGCGAGCAGCGTGCGCACCTCGGCCGTGGCCAGGTCGGGCACGAGGCCCTCGAACGCTGACGCGAGGGGCGCGTCACCGGACAGGAGCGCCCTGGCCTGATCGATCTCGCCGATGGCGACGCGGGAACCCAGGCTCGCGGTGCCGGCATCCGGGGCCTGCCGCCCGAGGAGCGCGCGCAGCAGGGTGGTCTTGCCGGCGCCGTTGGGGCCGGTGATGCCGATGCGCTCGCCGGCGTTGATCTGCAGTGAGACCGGCCCGAGGGTGAAGTCCCCCTGGTGGAGCACGGCGTTGCTCAGCGTGGAGACCACGGTGCTCGAGCGGGGAGCGCTGCCGATCGTGAACTCGAGCTGCCACTCCTTGCGCGGCTCGTCGACCTCCTCCAGGCGCGCGATGCGGCTCTCCATCTGGCGCACCTTCTGCGCCTGCTTCTCGCTGGACTCGGAGGATGCCTTGCGCCGGAGCTTGTCGTTGTCCGGGGCCTTCTTCATGGCGTTCCGAACGCCCTGGCTCGACCATTCACGCTGGGTGCGGGCCCGACCGACCAGGTCAGCCTTCTTCTCCGCGAACTCGTCGTAGTGCTCCCGCTTGTGGCGGCGGTCCGTGTCGCGCTCCTCGAGGTAGGAGTCGTAGCCGCCGCCGAAGACCCGGTTCGCGCCCTGGGCGAGGTCGAGTTCGAGCACCCGGGTGACGCAGCGGGCCAGGAACTCGCGGTCGTGGCTGACGAGCACCACGCCGCCACGGAGGCCACGGACGAAGGCTTCGAGCCGCTCCAGCCCGTCCAGGTCGAGGTCGTTCGTGGGCTCGTCGAGCAGCACGATGTCGAATCGGGAGAGCAGCAGTGCGGCGAGCCCGACCCGGGCTGCCTGCCCGCCGGAGAGCGAGGTCATCAGGGTGTTCTCGGCCAGATCGGTGCCCAGCGCGAGGCCGAGGTCGGCGAGCACCACCGGCAGGCGGTCGTCGAGGTCGGCGGCGCCGCTGGCCAGCCAGCGTTCGAGCGCGACGGAGTACACGTCGGCGGGGTCCAGGCCGTCGGCCCGGGGCGTCGGCGCCGGGTCGCCGAGAGCGGATGCCGCCTCGTCCATCTCGGTCGTCGCGGCGGTGCAGCCGGTGCGGCGGGCCAGATAGCCGGCCACGGTCTCGCCCGGGAGCCGCTCGAGTTCCTGCGGCAGCCAGCCGACGAAGGCGTCGGCGGGGGCGAGGCTGACGCTGCCGGCCTGCGGTTCGGTCAGGCCGGCCAGCAGTCGCAGCAGGGTGGACTTGCCGGACCCGTTCACGCCGACGACGCCCACGACGTCGCCCGGTGCCACGGTGAGGTCGAGCGAGTCGAAGAGGGTGCGGTGCGCGTACCCGCCGGCGAGGCCCTGGGCCACGAGTGTTGCGGTCATCCGTCTATTTTCTCATTGTCGTGGTCTGGAGCCTGCACCCGGACTTCCCGGGTGCAGGCGGTTCCCATGCGGACGCTAGATCGCGGGGTGCGTGCGCGCCCATTCCAGTGAATGTGAATGGCGGGCCTGAGCGGCCGTCAGCTTGGTGGTGCCGCCGCAGTGGGTACAGGTGTTCGAGTAGGTCGTCGACAGCGGAAACAGCGGTATGAAGAACAGGGTCAGCCTGAGGGAGTTCCTGACCACCTGTTGCTCGGCGAGGGTTCCGCAGTATCCGCATACGAACGAGACGCTGTTCATCAGTGCCGGGTGGGCACGAGTGCCGAAGAGAAGAAACATGGGCTGGCTCCAAAGTGTCTGCGCGGGATGGTCGTGGCGGATATTAGGGTGAGAAATCTGGTGATCACTGACAGTCAGGCCGTAGATCGTGGATCTGCGCGCCGTATCCCGTCTTTCAACCACGGGGCACTTAGGATCAGTCCGGCCGCAAGGCAGGACCATTGCCGACGCTGAAAGGATCCCCGTGTCAAAGTCGAAGAAGGCCGGCGCCGTCAAACGCGTTTCCAAGCCCCTGTATGAGCAAGAACTGGAACGGTTGCAGGCCGAGCTGGTCGGTATGCAGCAGTGGGTCATCGAAACCGGCGCGCGCGTGCTGGTCATCTTCGAGGGCCGAGACGCCGCGGGCAAGGGTGGCGCCATCAAACGGATTGTCCAGTACCTCAATCCGCGTTCCGCTCGCGTCGTCGCACTCCCCGCTCCGAGCGAGCGAGAGCAGAAGCAATGGTATTTCCAGCGATACATCGAGCGGCTCCCCACCGCCGGAGAAATCGTGCTGATGGACCGTTCCTGGTACAACCGCGGCGGCGTCGAACGGGTGATGAGGTATTGCACGGATGAGCAGTACCACCGGTTTCTGGAACAGGTCCCCCAGGTGGAACGGATGCTGGTTGACGACGGGATCATTCTGGTCAAGTTCTGGTTCTCGGTGTCCGACACGGTTCAGGAAGAACGGTTTCGTTCCCGTCTGGAGGATCCGATGCGCCGGTGGAAGCTCTCCGACACGGACCTCTTTTCGATCACCCGCTGGGAGGACTACTCGCGGGCCAAGGACGCCATGTTCGCGGCGACGGACCTGTCTTATGCGCCGTGGTGGACGATCGAGAGCGATGACAAGCGCGCGTCCCGGATCAACTCGATCAAGCACCTTCTGACCGAAATCCCCTACGAGCATCGGGAACCGGAAAAAGTGACGATCCCCGATCGTCCGCAGGCAACCGAATACGAACGGCCTCCTCAGGACCAGGCGAACTTCGTCAAGGATCACGCCAAGAAGCTGAAGAAGAAATAGCACGGGAACCACCGAGGCCGGGCCGTCCGATCAGGTCTGATCGGGTGGCCCGGTCGTGAACCCGACGAGCTTGTGGGTGCCGTCACAGAACGGCTTGATGGCGGACGCCCCGCACCGGCAGAGGGCAAGGGTTCGGCGGGTTCGGGGAATCACGGCGTTGTCTTCCGAGCGGAGCTCGAAATCGCCCCGCACGAGCAGTGGGCCGTCCGGGCAGGCCGTGATTGTGGCGGGTTGAACGTCGGCCGGGCTCACGGCGCTGCGACGGCGCTCAGGTGGGCAACGCCCACGGCCGGGAACCGTAACGAGGACAGATCATCTTTCCACCGGCCGAGCATGTGGTCGGCCACCAGGCCGTCCATGGTCAGGCAGACGCTGGCGCCGAACATGATGTCGCCCAGCAGGGCGGGGTCGTCCTCGGCCAGCGATCCGGCGAGATCCCGGCCGGCTATTTGTTCGTGAACGGCGTCCGCTTCGACGTGTTCGTCGAAGTAGCGGGTCACATCCGACTCGAAACCGAGTCGCTGAAATCCATCCGCATAGAGACGGCTGGGTATGGCCGACGTCATCTCGAATGCCGCCAGGTGCCCCACGAGCGCACCTCTCAGGCGACGATTGAGCCCGAACATGGACATCGTATTGAACGAGGCCAGGGTGATCGCCGGCACCGAGTCGACGTAGGCTGCGTACCGGTCGTCGAGCCCCAGCCCCCGCATGGTGGAGGCGAAGAGCACGGAGTGCATGCGCTCGACGTCGCCGCCGCCGTATTCGTCGGCCTGGATCTCGATCAGCGCAGCCTTCGCCCGCCCGGTGAGACGGGGGATCGCCCACGAATGCGGGTCGGCTTCTTTGAGGGTGTACACGGAGCGGTGCACGACGAACTCGATGGCCTGTTCACGGGTGGCCTGTCGAGAAAGATACCTGGCTAGGCTCGGACCCTGATCGTTGCAGGTGAGAACGAACAGGGCCCGTGCGACAGTGTCGCGGGTGGGCGCGGGCAACGGCGGTTGAGCCACCGAGTGCCGGAGTTGCGCCTCAAGGGCATTTTCGATCAGGATTCGCGCGGCGATGGTCGACGGATGCCACTCCCACTTCTCGTCACCGGGAACGACGCCGCCGTAGTGCAGGCCGTAGAGCACAAAAAGGGTGAGCTGCAGGTCGTCGTCCACCATGACGAAGCCGCTGCAGTCGATGGCGGCAGCGACTGCGGTCTCAAAGTCGGTCAGCAGGGCCTGTCCCGGTGTCAGCGGGCCGTCCAGAGCGGTCAGGAGCAGGTCGCTCAACGGTCCGCGCGCGCAGAACGAGGCGCGGGTGAGGGTGTTCGTGTCGATGGGGAGCATGGGGCCTCGATCAATTTCCAGGGTTGGGTCGCGATTTTCGACCAGTCCCCCCTTAGACGAACACTCGTGGGGATTCGTCATGTCCACCCGGTAAATATAGAGAAATAAGCCGCCCTTGATGCCTGCGAAAGCATCGAGCCCAGCACCATCACGCAGACTGGGGTGACCCTACGTCCACCAGCAGAGGAACTCGACATGGCCGCACCGACCGACACCAGCCCCGGCTGGACCGCCGTCGACATCCCCAACCTCAGCGGCCGGACGGCCATCGTGACGGGGGCGAACTCGGGCCTCGGGTTCGTGACGGCCTCCGAGCTGGCGGCGCACGGCGCATCCGTCACCCTGGCCGTGCGCGATATCGAGCGCGGCGAGGCCGCGGCCGAGCGGCTGCGCGCCGCCGCACCGGATGCCGCGGTGCGGGTGCGCGCGCTGGATCTGGCGAGCCTGGCCTCGGTTCGCGCCTTCGCCGAGACCTGAGCGGCCGAGAACCCGGCCGGCCTGGACCTGCTCGTCAACAACGCGGGGGTGATGAACATCCCGAATCGTGCCACCGCGGACGGATTCGAGCTGCAGTTCGGCACCAATCACCTCGGCCACTTCGCCCTGACCGGGCTGCTGCTGCCCTCGCTGCTGTCCTGGCCCGGCGCGCGGGTCGTCACGGTGTCCTCGACCCTGCACCGGCGCGGCAGGCTGAACTTCGACGACCTGATGGGCGCTGCGCGGTACCGCCCCTGGGCCGCCTACGGTCAGAGCAAGCTCGCCAACCTGCTCTTCACGAGCGAGTTGCAGCGTCGCATCGACGAGGCGGGCCGGGCGCTGCTGGCACTCGCCGCGCACCCCGGGTGGGCCGCCACCAACCTGCAGACGGTCGGGGCCGAGATGCGGGGCAGCGCGGTCGAGCACCGTCTCAGCGGGCTCGCCAACCGTTGGCTCGCGCAGCCGGCCGAGATGGGCGCCCTGCCGTCGCTCTACGCGGCCACCGTGCCCGGGCTCGCGGGCGACACCTTCTTCGGCCCGGACGGCCGCGGCCAGCAACGCGGCAACCCCCGACCCGTCGACCGCTCCGTGCGGGCGCAGAATGCGACGGATGCCCGGCGCCTCTGGGAGGTCAGCGAGAGTCTGACCGGCGTGAGGTTCGACCTCGGCTGAGGGCGGGGCGCCTCAGGCGGGCACGGGCACCCGGGCGGGCACGCGCACGTCTGCCCGGGGGAGGGACAGCATCCGTTCGAGCAGCGGAGCCGCGACGCCGCCCCGGAGGGCCAGCACGACCCGGGCCTCGTGGGGGTTCTGGCCGCGGGGCGCGTCGGCGTCCACCAGGTCCTCGACCACGTCCTCGAGCTTGGCGAACCGGGTCTGGCCGCGGCGGGGCCCCGCGCCGGTGTCGACGCAGATGCGGAGGGTCGGCGCCCGCTCGGGTTCGACGTCGCCGGTCGCGAACGCCGCGGCGGCGGAGTTGTGCAGGGCCACCCGAGGGAGGCAGCTGCCGACGATCTCGGCCAGCGCCTGCTGGGTGAGACCGGTGGCGGAGGCCAGGGCCCGCCGGTGGGTGTCGTCGAACGTGTGCCGGCGGGTCGCGTCCAGCGGCACCAGGGTGACCGGCCAGCTGGCGGCGAAGACGTCCGCGGCCGCCGCGGGGTCGGCGGCGATGTTGGCCTCGGCGTACGGGCCCGCGTTGCCCGGAGCGAACACGGCGCCGCCCCTGACGGTCACGCGTCGAACGAGCCGGGGCAGTTCCGGGTCGAGGCAGAGCGCCTCGGCCAGATTCGTCAGCGGGCCGAGCGTGACGATCTCAAGTTCACCCGGGTTCTCGTGCGCGAGCCGGATCAGGAGCTCGGTGGCGCTTTCCTCCACCGGGTGCCGCCGTGATCGTGGCAGCAGAACGTCGCCGATTCCGTTCCGGCCGTGCACAGGGGCCGCGCCGCGCCGCGAGCCCGCGCTCTCCGGGTCGAACCCGCCGACCGCCACGGGGATGGCGTCGCGGCCGGCTGTCTCCAGCAGGTTCAGCGCGTTTGCGGCGGCGATGGCCGCGCTGACTCCGCCGGCCACCGTGCCGATTCCGGCCAGGCGGATGCCCCGCGTCGCCAGCAGGAACGCGAGCGCCAGCGCATCGTCGGGTCCGGTGCCGCAGTCGAGGTAGATCGGGGTCAGGTGGGGAGTCATCGGGTGCTCTCCCTCTCAGTGTTCCGGGCCGGGCGGCCCTGGGTGGAATCCGCTCTCATGCGGCCGGGCGAAGGATCAGGGAGGCGAGGAACGACGCGGCGGTGAGGCCCGCAGAGATCCACAGCGCCGATTGGTAGCCGGCGACGGATGCCGTGGCCACGACCGGTGCGACGAGGGCGATGCCGGTGCCGATCCCGATCCCGAAGCAGGCGCCGTTGAGGCCGGGCAGGGCGCCGCGGGCCTCCGGCGGCGAGTTGAGCACCGACACCCCGTTGACCGAGCTCTGGAACAGCCCGAGGTAGAAGACGCCCATCACGATGAGCAGCCCGAAGACCAGCCAACGGTCGGCCGAGAACAGGGCGAGGGCCACGGCGGTGACCGTGATCAGGCCGCTGCTCAGACGCAGGGAGGTGATCCAGCCGATCCGCACCGCGAGGTAGCCGGAGAAGATCGCCGCGGTGACGCCGACGAAGGCGGTCGGGGTGAGGTAGAGCAGCGCTGACATCGACGCTGAGAGGCCGTACCCGACCCGCTCGTCCTGGCTGAGCATGACCACGGTGAAGTTGAGTGCGGAGAAGACGCCGGCCAGGGTCAGAACCGTGGTGAGCAGCAGCGGCCAGACCTGGCGCGACCGCAGCGCCCGGATGGGGATCAGGGGTCGACGGGTGCGGTTCTCGACCGTGACGAACAGGGCGCCGGCCGCGATCGTGCCGACGAGATAGCCCAGGGTCAGGGCGTCGGACCAGCCGGAGGAGGAGGCCTGCGAGATCAGGCTGGTCAGCAGCACCAGGAACAGCGAGAGGATGCCGGCGCCCCACCAGTCCATCGAGCCGTCCCGGTTCCGGGGCGCATCCAGGGGCACGAAGAGCAAGACGCAGGTGATCGCGGCCAGGCCCAGGCCGAGCGTGATCACGAAGAGGAACCGCCAGCCGATGGTGTCGGTCACGACGCCGCCGAGGAAGCCGTCCAGGCCGAACAGACCGCCGTTGACCGAGGTGATGATGCCCACGGAGATGCCGAACAGCCGGCTGCTCAAGCGCTCGGACAGCAGCAGGAAGGAGATCGTGAAGGTGGCGTTCGACGCGCCCTGCAGCACCCGACCGATCAAGAGCACGGGCAGGCTCGGGGCCAGCGCGCAGATCACGGTGCCGATCAGGAGCAGGGCGAGCACGATCACGAGGCTGCGCTTGCGGCCGAGGAAGTCGCTCCAGCGGGAGAAGACCACGCCGAAGACGGCCCCGGCGAGGAAAAACGTCGACTGCACCCGGGAGACGGCCTGCGTGCTCTCGCCGAGCTGTTCGCCGACGGCCGGCAGAGCCGCGGAGAGCAGGGTGGCGTTGAGCTGGAAGGTCAGGATCGCCAGGACCAGCGTGCCGATCAGCACGCCGACGGGTTGTGGCGCCCGCGTGCGCGGTGGCGCCGCGGTCACGTCGGGGACAAGCACGGACATGAACAGACTCCTTCATTGGAGCAACCACAAGGTCGACATGCTTAGTGTACAGGCTTGTTATACAAGTACGCCAGATGTGCACGATATACTCGACCAACCAATGGGGGAGACGAATGGATCGACGCACCGAGGCGGCCCTGGCCGGGCCGCTCGAAAGCACCGGAGGCATCCCGCTGCGGGTGGCCGTGTACTCGCGAATCACGGAGGCGATCCGCAGCGGAACCCTGCCGATCGCCTCCCTCCTCCCCTCGGAGACCGAGCTCGGCACGGCCATGGGCGTGAGCCGCACGGTCGTGCGCGAGGCTCTCATGCTTCTCGAGGAAGACCGCTTCGTGCGTTCCCGCCGGGGCATCGGGCGCTTCGTCGCCGACCGGCTGCCCCACCTGGGACTGCAGAAGATCCGCCCGATCGAGGTGCTCCTCGGCGAGACCGGTCCGGCCGTTCAGGTCCGGCGCACCCAGACCGCACTCCAGACCACGTCACCCGCGTTCACCGCCGACGCCATCGGCATCCGCCCCGACCAGCCGTCGTGGTTCATCGAGAGCGTCATTTCCCGGGACGGCGCCCCGATCGCCCTGCTCCAGGAACACGTCCCCGGCGAGGGACTGACCCAGCTCGGCGCGGCCGCCGTGAATGCCGTCTCCGCCGGCGGATCCGCCGGCACCCCGGTGAGCAGCGCGCTGGCCGCCCTCATCGCCGTTCTCGGCCCGACCTTCGGACCCGGCGAGACCGACCTCGCGATCGGTGTCCCCGGCGCCACGCGGGGCAGGCTGCTCGGGTTGCCGGCCGCCAGTCCGGTGCTCATCCTCACCCAGGCGCTCGAGCACGACGGGGCGCCGTTCTATCTCTCGAAGACGCTCATCAACACGGTATCCGTGCAGCTGACGATCAGCCACGCGGCGCAGTCCTGACCGGCGGCTACCGCAGTGCTGAGATGCTGAGCGCGATCGACTTGAGGTTTGCGATGCGCTGCTCGTAGCGGGCCGCGAGCACGATCAGGACGACGCCGCCCGCTCCCAGCCACAGCCACCACGGCACCGCGCCGTAGGCCACCGAGATCCAAGGCCAGAGCTGCGCGACCGCGTGGATCAGCAGCACGGCCGCACCGATCAGGAACGGCGCCTGCAGTTTGCGCAGCACGCCGACCACGATCACGACGAGGGCCAGCACCCCGAGTCCCACGACCCGCCAGAGCGGACTCGCGGTGATGTCGAGCAGCAGTGACGACACCAGGAGCACGAGCAGCCCGGGGGCCAGCCACGGCCAGCTGCGCGCGCGGGGCACGGCGTCGAGGTGCAGCCATCCGCTGGCCAGCAGGGCGATGGCCAGCGGCAGGCTCAGGATCTCGACCGTGTCCGGCGCCGACCGCGCGAACCCGGCGACCACTGCCGCCGCGCCGGCGGCGATGGCCACCCAGGAAACCATCCGGCCGAGCCTGCTGTCGTCGTACCGGGAGACCGCCAGGTGCAGGGCGGAGAAGGTCCAGACGACCAGGATCACCCGCACGGGCGCCAACGGCGCGAAGCCGAGGGCGAGCGCCTCCGCCGCGAGGATGCCGACGATCGCCAGCACGACCAGGCCGTAACCGAGGCGCAGGCCCGCGGGATCGGTGGCCTGGTGCCCGCCCGATACTGCGGCGGCGCGTCGGATGCCGGCAACGAGACTCGTCCCGGCGGCCACGACGAGCAGCGCCGCGGGCAGCAGCCAGGCCTCGAGCCGGGCGTCCGGCCCGAGCGGGACCTGCGCCAGCAGGTCGAGGATGCGCGCGCCGGCGGTGATCAGCACGCCGAGCAGCCCCACGACAAGCGCCGGCCAAGCGGCGGCGCTCCAGCGCGGCCGGCGGGTGAGCAGCGCGCCGGAAACGGCGAGGGCCCCGGAAAGCGCGAGCACGAGGACCGGCCGGAGCAGTTCCGCGCCGGTCGAGGTGCCGCCGGCGAACGCGCTCGGCAGCACGGCCAGCCCCAGGCCGAGGGCGACCCCGACCGAGACGGGCCGGCGGGACACGACGGATGGCGCGGCGCCCGTGCCCGGGTTCTCTGCCGGGTTCTGGCCGGCATCCTGGCCGGTATTCTCGCCGGCCGCGGGCAGCAGTCGACCGAGAACGAGGGCCAGGCCCACCGGAACGGTCACGAGCTCGAACGGATCGGTTGCCCCCGTCACCACGGCGCTCGCCATGGCCAGGCCGGCCAGGGCGATGGCCGCGGTGCCCACGGCGGCCGTCAGGGGTGCCCGCGGGCGCCAGACGACCCGAACGTGCAGGGCGGACAGAATGATCACGACCGAGGATGCGCGCAGCCCGGCCACGACGGCGTCCAGCGAGCCGCCGCCTTCGCCGACCCGCCCGAAGGCGGAGATCTCGGCCAGCGTCCCGAGCGAGAGGGCCAGCAGCACCAGCGCGACGCCGGCGAGGCGGCGCAGGCGCCGGGACGCGGCATCCGTCTGGGCGGCCAGCAGGAAGGCGCCCGCGATCAGGGCGGCGAGGGGAAGCAGCCAGTATTCGAGCCGCGCGGCGGGGGCTCCGGATTCGCCGAGCACCGCGCCCGCCTGCACGACGCTCGTCAGCGCCAGCCCGATCGCGCCGCCGGCGGCCGCGGCGGCGAGGTAGGCCGAGCGCGGCGGCGTCCAGCGGATGGAGCCGGCCCCGAGCAGCAGCACGGCGGATGCCGCGGCCACCAGCACCGCGCGCAGAAGCGAGCCGGAGCCGGCGGCCAGCGCGAGCGGCACGATGGCCACCAGCAGGCCGGCGAACGCGAGCAGCGCGGCGCCCGAGCCGGCCGTCGTGGCCCGGTCGATCCGGTCGATCCGGCCGAACCGGTGGAGCAGCGCGGCCAGCAGTAGCAGGACGCCCGCGACCGGCAGCACGTAGGGTTCGACGTCGGTGGTACCGGCCCGGGCGAGGCCCAGCCAGAGCCCCGACGTGCCGAGCGCGAGGGCGAGCCAGCCGAGGTGGCGGCGGTGCGACCGGGAACCGAACAGCCCGTCGGCGGCGATCGCCGAGAGGAGGGCGGCGATGCCGGCCAGCAGGAGCATCAGCCAGCCCAGCGGCTGCGCGGTGGCGAGGGCCCAGATCGTGCCGGGCACGAGCACGAGGGCGGCGCCGGCCTCGAGGGCGAGGCGGTCGCGGCTCCGGCCGCGCAGCAGGCCGAGGGTGAGCCCCAGCCCGCAGGCGACGAGCGCGGCGGCGGGGACGACGAGGACGCGGTCCTCCGGCGTCGCCGGGGGGATTCGCGCGACGCTCCACAGCAGCAGCCAGAGAACCGGGGCCACGCCGATCGCGGCGACGAGTCGTTCCCGCGCGAGGATGTCCCGATTCGCGGGCAGCAGCAGCCAGAACAGCAGGGCCGCGAGCAGCACCGTCGCGTGCGCGATACCCGCGGCCGGTGCGCCCTGGAGCAGCGCGGCGCGCTCGGCGGCGGAGAGGCTTTCGGCGAGCACCGTCACCGGCAGGGCGAACGCCAGCACGGTCGGGGCGAGCAGCGTCCAGAACGCCCAGCGGCGGTCGGCGACGGTGAACAGACGCGGCAGCGGGAGCGCAACGAACAGCTGCAGCAGCGCGGTCGTGAGGGTGAGGGCGCGCAGGCAATCGACGAAGACGGCGGTGACGGATGGCGCCCCGCCGAGGGTCAGCATCCACGGCGCCGCGATGGCGGCGACCAGGGTAAGCGCGATCGCCCCGGCCAGCAGCAGGCCCCGGGCGACGTCGCCGGTGCGGTCGACAAGCAGGCGGGCGCCGAGGAGGGCGGTGATCGCCGCCAGTGAGCCGATCCACCAGATCGTGCTGCTCTGCCAGCTAGCCAGGTAGCCGAACGTTTCCGTGAGCACGAAGAACGCCAGCGCGACCGGGCGGAACACGCCGAGCGACATCCTTCCCCGGCGCGCCGGCACCAATGCCGCCAGCGAGAGGGATCCGAGCAGAGCATAGAGCAGCGTCACCGCAAGGAGTGAGCCGGAAAACGGCACCGCGAGTACGGCGATGCCCAGAAACAGCGCGGCGAGAACGCGGCGGCGTTCGGTCGGGATGCCGCCGATCAGCCACGCCAGCGTGGCCAGCAGCCCGACCGCGGCCAGGGTGCCGAGCGCCCAGACGCTGTCCGGCCTGATCGGGGCCAGCATCGTGCCGGTGCCGGTGCCGGCCAGGCCACTGGTGAGCGCGACGAGCAGGGGGATGGCGGCCGCGGTGATCACGAGCACCGCGAAGCCCGCCGCGACGAGGGCCGCCGTTCCGCCGCCCACGATCGCCGCGGTGCGGGCCGGTCCGGCGGATCGGCGGCGCGCGTACGGCTCGACCGCCAGCGGAATCAGCACCGCGACCAGGATCGGCACCGTGATCGCCGCGGTCACGTTGTCCGCGCGGTAGGCCATCAGGGGGGCAATGGTCGTCAGCGTGAGGGCAGCGAGGGCGGCGCAGCCGTAGGCGAACACCGCGTCCGCGGACCCGGGGCTCGCCCGGCGCACGATCAGCATCTGGTGCAGCACGGCGGCGACCGTGACCGCGCCGAGGGTGATGAGCGGGGAGAGGGTGAAGGCCGGATCGACGATGGTGGCCGTGAGCGCCGCGCCGATCAGGGCGAGTCCACCCGGCACCAGCACAGATACGCGCTCCGGCACCCGGTCGACCGAGGGCCAGAAGCGGTGCGGAACCGGTGCGGCCGGTGCGGGGTGCGGCGTGGGGTCTGGTGCATGGGCGGCGGAGGCGCTCGGGGCCGGGATGTCACCGGCGGCGAGCCCGGTAGCCCGGCGCGGCAGGGTGAGCGGGTGCAGGAACGCGCCGACGGCGGCGCCGAGCAGACCGACGAACAGGCGGCTGGCGTCGTCCTGGCAGGCCGCGAGACCGGCGGCGAGCAGGCCGAGGCCGAGCGCGGCGGCCGCAAAACCGGACACGCTGGCGACGCGCAGCCCGGACACGGCATGCCAGAACAGGAAGAGAACGGTGCAGCTCACCAGAGTGATGCCCAGTAGGCCGCGCCGTCGGCGGCGGCGAGCCCGAACAGGTCGTTCTGCCGCAGCGCCCAGGCGTCGAGGAGTACCAGCACCACCACCAGCGCTCCGATCCCCTCGGCCGTGGCCACGAGCCGCTTGCGCCGCAGCACGCCCGCCGTGACGAGCGCGGCCACGGTGAACAGGGCGATGATCGCCGAGCGCGCCTCGTGGCCCGCATAGATCCAGGCCACGGTGATGAAGAAGATCGCGGCCACCGACACCAGGGTCACGCCGACCAGCAGGAGCAGGATCTGCACGCTCGAGCGTCGGGGCGCACCGGGAACGGATGCCGTCGCCCCCTTCAGCGGAGCGCGCGGCGGCCGGACAGTCCGGGCTGCCGGTGCGGCGGGGGCCAGCACGGGGGCCAGCACGTTGGCCGACACGGGGGCCGACACGGGGGCCGACACGGGGGCCGGCGCAGCCGCCGGAGGCAGTGGCACCGGAATCGGCACGGGCTTCGGCGCCGCGGCCGCGGCCCGGAGTGCGACACGCTCGGCCGCCAGCGCCTCGGCCACGTCGAAGCGGATACGCCCGATCAGGGCGGTGCGGCGGTGCGGCGGGCCAGCGACGCTGCGGCATCCGTCGACGCGGTCAGCAACAGGGCGGCGGCGGGGTGCCGCAGGTCGAGGGCACAGTTCGAACAGACGGCGGAGCGCAGTCGGCTGTGGCAGGCCGGGCATCGCGTGGTGTCCGTGAGGTCGGCGGTGCTGCGTGGCCAGAAGACCGTGCCCGCGAACTCGGTGAAGTCGTCGTCGGAGTCGATCTTCGACATCGTTGCCCCTCGCTGGATGTGAACGTGCCAAGGCTACCGGCAGGACACTGCGTCAGAGACGCGTGCGGGGACCCGGTGAATAAGTCCGGCACGGACCGTGAACGGCCCACGGATCGGCCTCGTTCGTTACAGGTTGTGCTCCGCCAGCCAATTCACCAGGACCCGATTGAATTCGGCCGGCTGCTCGACGCTCGGCAGGTGCGCGGTATTCCGAAAGGTGCAGCCGGTGGCGTCGGGCACGGTGGAGAGCAGGAACTCGAACTGGGCCAGGGCCGGGGTGATATCGAACTCGCCCACTGTGACGAGCGCCGGCACCTCGATGTCGACCAGCCGGTCGAAGGCGGGAGGCTCGAGCGGCATCGGTGTCGGATGTTCCTCCGCGTGCACCGCGTTCACGCGATTGAGCGCGTAGGCCGTGGCCACGAATTCGGGGTCGAGCTCCAACTCGCTCCGGAGGGGACCGAAAGCCCACAGGGCGACCTCGAGCCGGGCCAGCTTGTGCCAATCCTGGTCGTCGAAGGCGGCGTCGAGCTGGTCGAAGTGGGCATCCTCGAGTTCGGTCAGTTCCACCTCGGGAAAACCGCTGGGACCCGAGCCGATGGTGACCAGGCCCGTCACCCGGTGCGGGTGTTCCAGGGTCAGGTCGATGGCGGTCGACCCGCCACGGGAACACCCGATCAACGTGGCCGACGCCACCCCGAGGTGATCGAGCACCGCGAGGGCGTCTCCGCGCGGGGAGAATTCCACGTCTTCGGTGAGCGTCTGGCCGAATCCCCGGCTGTCGAAACGGATGACGAAGTGGCTGGCAGCCAGCGCGGCGACCTGGGGGTCCCACATCCGGAGGTTCGCGATGCCCGCGTGCAGAAGGAGCAGGGCCGGTGATGACACGTGGCCCGTCGTCTCGTAGTAGAGCGACGCGCCTGGAACGGTGAGGTGAGGCATGGCTAGATCGTAGGCGTGCGGTGGGGGCCGCGGCAAGGATATGATCCCGAGTCAGCCGAACAACCCTTAGGTCAGAACGGCGCGGGTTCGGGCGGAGCTGCTGAGGCGGGTTCCGGCGGTGGTGGTGGTTCAGGTGCCACCGCACGGATGAACGTGGCCGGCTCGGTCACGAATGCGCGCCCGCTCGGCGAGGTCCACCTCAGGGTGCCGGCCTCCAGGTGTTTCACCGTCCACCGGGTCTCGCTTTTCAGCGCGTGGCACGGCGGACACAGGTGAGCGAGGTTGTCCTCGGCGGTCAAACCGTTGAACTGCCAGTCCAGCGAATGGTCGATGTCCGAATGGGCTGCCGACCGGTTGCAGCCGGGGAACCGGCAGGTTTCGTCCCTCACCCGCAGGTACTTCTTGAGGTCTTTGGGCACCTTGTACCGGTCCCGGCCGACCGAGAGCACCACCCCGGTCTCCGGATGCACGAGAAGCCGGGTGAAGCTCGGCGCCCCAGCTGCGATCCGCCGCGCGGTGTCCGCGTCGATCGGGCCGTAACCCTCCAGATGGGCCGGTTCGTCGTTGAGACCCATGAGACTGAACACCGGGACCGTGATGTTCACCGAACCGCGGATCCCCTTGCCGAGTCCCGACGGCGTCACCCCGTCGAGGATGAGGTCCTCGAACACGTCCGCCTTCAACTGGGTCAGGGTTCGTTCCTCCTCCTTGCACTGCAGGCTCAGGGCCATCAGCGTCACCCGTTCGTACGCGGCCTGCGCCTTCTCCGCGCTGGCGTAGAAGGTGAGCGACGCCATCCCGTCCGGCTCGGGCTCGAAGAACACCGCCCGATCCTTCACCGACTTCTGATGCCGGGCCTTGATCGTCTCCGGGTGCCACCGCTCCCGCAGAGTCCGGGCGTTGTACTTCAGCTTCGACGCGGTCAGCGTGCCCGCCGATTTCAACACGGCCGCTTCGAATTTCACCCGCCCTTCCGCGGGCACAGACCAGGCCTGATTGACCACCACCTGCGCGTGCCGGTAGCTGATCTCGCCCGACGCCAGCGCCGCCCGGGTCGCCGGGAGTTCCTGGGCCAGGGCCCGGCTCTCGGCGACCAGGTTCTCCGCGGTGCGCTGCGGCACCCGGATCGTGCAGGCCAGCTCGCTGGAGAACTCCCGTTCGGCGACCTCACGTGCGTCCCACCGGGCCCCCGGCACCCGGGCATTGTGGTGGGCGATGGCCTGCCCGAATCGGCGGGCCGCCTCGACCCGTTCGGCCCGCCGGGCGAAGGCTGCGGCGATGTCCCGTTCTGCCTCGGCAATGGCGTCGAAATGCCGGCCCATGGCCTCTCGCTCTTCGAACACTGACGGCTTCATGAGGAACACGCTAGAGGCACCCACCGACACTGCACCGGCAGCCGTGCACACTGTGGATAACCTGATCAAACAGGCATTGTGGAGGAACCGGGCAGGTGGGCCGACCGCGTCTCGTGGGCGAGCCACAGGGTCAGGGGCGCGGAGCATCCGTCTGCCCAGCGAAACCAACCGCGACCCTCGGGTTCCACCGCCGTTCCCCCTTCACCTGGTGCTGAAAGACCCCACTGGATGCGGCAGCCCGTTCGACGCCCGGGGGCGGCCCTATGCTCGATCGAATGGTTGGTGTTCTGGTCGGATTCTCCATCATCGGGTTCGTGATCCTGGTGGGCTACCTGATCGAGCGTGCCGGGATCGCCGGGCCGGGCGGCGGCCGGGTGCTCAACCGGGTGGCGTTCTTCGTGGCGTCGCCGGCGCTGCTGTTCACGGTGCTGTCCCACGCGGATGCCCGGGTGCTGTTCTCAACGTTCCTCCTGACCACGCTGTGCAGCATCGCGGTCGGCGCGGGCCTGTACCTCCTGATCGCCCGGGTCTTCTTCCGCACCCCGGTCGCCGAGACCGTGCTCGGCGCGGCCTCGTCGAGCTACGTCAACGCCAACAACATCGGCCTGCCGGTGGCCCTGTACGTGCTCGGCAGCGCCCGGTACGTGGCCCCGGTGCTGCTGCTCCAGCTGCTCGTGCTCGCCCCGCTCATTCTGGGAATCCTCGACGTCTCGACCCGGGGACGACTGTCGCTGGCCGGAATCGTCACCCAGCCGCTGCGCAATCCGATCATCCTCGCGTCCGCGGCCGGGGTGCTGGTGGCCATCTCGGGAATCACCGTGCCGGCCGCGGTGATGGCCCCGCTCGAGTTGCTCGGCGGGGCCGCGATCCCGATGGTGCTCCTGGCGTTCGGCATGTCGCTGCACGGGGAACGGCTGCTCAAGGCTGGTTCCGGGCGCGGCCGGGTCGCCGCGGCATCCGTGATCAAGGTCGCCGTGATGCCAGTCATCGCGTACCTGTTCGGCCGATTCGTGTTCGACCTGGGCGCCCCGGAACTGTTCGCGGCGGTGACCATCGCGGCGCTGCCGACCGCGCAGAACATCTTCAATTTCGCCGCCCGGTACGACCGCGGCGTCGTGGTGACCCGCGACACCGTGCTCGTCACCACCCTGGCCTCGGTGCCGGCGCTGCTGGTGATCGCGGCGCGGCTGGCGCCGACCGCGTAGGGCGCGAGGTAGGGCGCGAGGTTGGGCGCGGGGTGGCACGGGGACGTCGCCCGATCCCGTTCACGCGGGGCGCTGGCGCCCGATCACGGCTTTGACCAGAAGCGGCAGGACGGATTCGACGACGATTCCGATCAGGATGAGATCGATGTAGCGGGCGGCGAAATCCGCCACCCCCGGGATGTGCGCCAGCCCGAAGCCGAGGAGCACGACAGCGCTCGACCACACGGCGGCGCCGACGAGGTTGAACATCGTGAACAGACGCCGCGGCATCGTGCCGACGCCCGCGGCGACGGGAGCGAACGTGCGAACGACGGGCACGAATCGGGCGACCGTCACTGCCGCGGGGCCGAACCGGTCGAAGAAGCCCTGGGTTCTCTTCACGCTCTTCCTGCTGAAGAGGCCGGACTCGCGCCGATCGAAAATCCGGGGGCCGGACCTCCGCCCGATCACATAGCCGAGTTGATCGCCGAGCGCGGCCGACAGGGCGATGGCAGGGACGACGATCCAGAGCGGCTGGCTGATCACGCCGCTGAGAGCGAGCACGCCGGTGAAGAACAGGAGAGTGTCGCCGGGGAGGAAGAAGCCGACGAGCAGCCCGGTTTCCGCAAAGACGATGGCGCAGACGACCGCCAGCCCCCAGACTCCGGCGCCGGAGATCACCGCCTGCGGATCGAGCAGCCCGGAGGCGGGCACTGCCGCGAGAATAATGCTTCCCATATTCGCTGTCCCGTCCTGATCGATCAGGCCGCGACCGCGGCGACGGAATCGGCCCGTCTGGACCGCACGGTCAGAACGAGCACCAGCGTCACAATCACGGCCAGGAACAGAGCGCTCGTTCCCGTCGTACCGAGTGCGAGTCCACCGTCGGCGGTGGGCTGGGACAGCAGGTCGCCCATCGACGCTCCGAGCGGGCGGGTCAGGATGTAGGCGATCCAGAATGCGAGCACGGCGCCCCGGCGGAAGAAGAAGTACGCGACCGCGACGAGGGCGATCGCCGCGGCGAAGACGAGGAGGGCGACGAGGAAACCGAGGTTCAGGCTTTCTGCCACGAGGTCGCCCGCCGCGGTGCCCAGTGCGAAGGTGAACAGCACAGCCAGCCAGTAGAACGTCTCCCGCCGCGTTGTGAAGATGGAGTGGATCGAGAGGGTCTTCTCCGACACGAACCAGACCGTGAACGTCGCCGCCAGGGCGATGGCGAAGACCACGGTGGTGATCCCCAACGGCACGCCGAGACTGTCGGTGAGATTGTCGGTGATGAGTGTGCCCACGACGCTGATCAGGACCACCGACAGCCAGTAGACGGCCGGGATGTACCGGCGAAGCTGGAACTGTGCCAACAAGGCCGCGACGAGCAGCACGGCCATGACGATCGACGTGATGCCGAGGCCCAGGCCGAGGTCCACGTTCAGGAAGTCTGCCGCCGTTTCACCCACCGTGGTGGCGAGAACCTTGATCACCCAGAAGACGAGGGTCACCTCCGGAACCTTGTTCAGAATGCGCCGAGACGGTGACGGGGTGCGGATCAGGGATGAAGTCATCTCACCAGCGAACCGCGCGCGGTCTAAGACTTTCCACAGAGGTAGGGATTCTGCACTGGAGCAGGTGAGAATCAGGGAGTGCGCG
The DNA here is from genome assembly GCF_004403275.1 of Cryobacterium sp. TMT4-10. NCBI lineage: Bacteria > Bacillati > Actinomycetota > Actinomycetes > Micrococcales > Microbacteriaceae > Cryobacterium > Cryobacterium sp. TMT4-10. Next base: position 32,699 of record NZ_SOGU01000096.1, on the reverse strand, counting down.
CCCGGGGCACAGTGAACGAGATCGCCGTGCCCTCAGCGGAGCCGTCAGCGACCGTGACGGAACCGCCGTAGCGAACCGCGATTTCGCGCACGAGGGACAGGCCGATGCCGAAGCCGGTGCGGGTGACACCCACTTCGTCGGCGGCCGATTCGGAGTGGGCGAAGCGATCGAAAATGCGGTTCGGTTCGATTCCCTGGATGCCCGGACCGCGGTCCCGCACCGTGACCGATACGGTCTTCTTCGTCACGGCCACCTGCACGGAGACGACGGAGCCCGTCGGCGCGAACCGCAGGGCGTTGTCCAGCATCGCGACGACGCACCGGGTGATTGCGGATGCCGGCACCCGGGCGGTCGCGGCATCCGGGGCGTCCAGCTTCACCGTGACCTGTTTCTCCGCCCCGATCAGCGCCATCGACTCCACGGCGACCCCGACCGCGGCGTTCACGTCGACGACGCCGTCCTCGGTCGGCGCCGAACCGCCGATCTCCGCCGATTCGAGCAGGTCGTTGACGATCCCGATCAGCCTCTTTGCGTCGCTCCGCAGCTCGGCGACGACAGCCGAGGAGGGGCCGTCCGCGGGAAGCGCCCGCTGCAGGATCTGCAGGCGGGCATCCAGCACGGCGATGGGCGTGCGCAGTTCGTGGCTTGCGTCGGCGACGAAGGCCCGCTGGATGCGCAGGGCGTCCCCGAGGGGTTGCACCGCCCGCCGTGCGACCGCCCAGCTCATCACGCCGGCCAGGATGATCAGGGCGACGCCGAGCACCGCGGCCGCGCGCAGGAGCCCGACCGCACCGACCTTCAGATTGTCGGGGTCGGGCACCGGTTCGACGAGCTCGGCGACGGATATCTCCGACAGGATGTAGACGACAACGGCCAGGATCACGACGACGACGACGGCCGTGCACGCGATCGCGATCTGGGTGCCGATGATGCGTGAGGCACGACGAATCGCGAGCGTGTCGCTGTCGACGATCGGTCGCCCCGCGCGGGTCACGGCTGGCCCAGGCGGTAGCCCCGACCGCGCACGGTCAGGACGATGTCGGTGTCGGTCTTGCGCCTGAGGTAGTGCACGTAGGTGTCGACGGTGCCGGCGGTGTCCCCGGCGCTGAAGACGGAATTCAGGATCTGCTGGCGGGAGAACGTGCGTTGCGGGGCCTCGGCCAGGAGTCTGAGGAGCTGGTTCTCCTTCTCCGTCAGCAGGACGCGCCCGTCGTAGGGGGAGTAGATCGTCCGGCTGTCCGGGTAGTACTCCCATCCGCCGACCGACAGGGTTCGCCCCTCTCCGGTGAACACCCGACGGATGGCCCGCAGCCGGGCGAGCAGCTCGTCGAACTCGAACGGCTTGACGAGGTAGTCGTTCGCGCCCATGTCGAGCCCGTCGACCTTGTCGCGGGTGGTGCCCAGCGCCGTGAGGAGGAGGATCGGGGTCGTGACCAGTTTGCGCCGGAGCGCGTCGACGACGCCCAATCCGTCCAGCGACGGAAGTCGCCGGTCGATGACCATCACGTCGAACTCACGGGCCAGGCCTGCGGCGAGCCCCTCCGCACCGTCGGTGGCCAGGGTGACGTCGTAGGTTTCCGCCAGCACCTGCTGGATCATCGGGCCCAGCCGGGGGTCGTCCTCGATCAGGAGCAGCCGGGCACGAGGGGTGCTCTCAGCTGGCATCAGGGGCTCCTCACCTCTCCGGGTACCGCGTCGGCGGCGGGTCGACGTTCGCTCCAGTGTGGCACCGGGAGCATCGACCAGAGCGCATTGGCGACTGTGACACCGGCGGTCGCGTACACGATCGACGCGGCCACGTCAGTCGGGTAGTGCACCCCCAGGTACACCCGGGAGCAGGCCACCGAGAGCACCACGACCGTTCCCGCCCCGGCGAGCACCGGGCGCCACCGCCGTCCGCGGGCGACGACGAGCAAACCCAGGAGGAGGCACGCGGCGAAACTCGTGTGACCGCTCGGGAAGCTGAGACCGCCCGGTTCGAGCACCAGGACATGGGCGAGGGAAGGGATGTCGGGGCGTGGACGCTGCACGAGCAGCTTGACCACCTCGGTGCCCAGCCACGGGACCATCACGATCGCCATGAACCGGATGGCCGTCCGGGGCTGCCGGGTGACCAGCAGGAGGGTGACGCCGCCGAGCAGCACGAGCATGACGGCGACGGGAGGGCCGAACAGCCAGTCGATGGTGAGCGCGAACTCGTCGAGTGCCGGTGTGTGTGCCAGATTCACCCGGCGCAGCACGCCCATTTCCACGGATGTCCACCCGGTCGCCGACTTCAGGGCCGACCCGGTGGCAATGACCAGGACGACGACCACGGCAGCCGGGATCGCACTGCTCGGGAGACGGTTTGACGAGCGGATCTCAGAGGCCATCTCCCCAGAATCGCGCTCACCGGCACAGGGCGCTCTAAGAAACGGCCGCCGGCCTCCGGCCGCCGGCCTCCGGCCTCCGGCCTCCGGGCTACGGGCGCCGGGTGCGAATGGCGGGCCGTCGGAGCAGCCAGGGCCGCAGCATCCGGGTGATTTGGGGCATCACCAGGAAGGTCATGGTCGGCGCCATCACGAGTGTGGTCACGACGAGTTTGGGCAGCATGGCCACGTCGTGCCAGCCGGGGATGAGCCAGGTCGCGACCAGGGTGAAGGCCAGGTTGGTGGGCAGGAAGCCCAGCCCGATGCTCACCGCCTGCTTCCACCGCGGCACCTGGAACGACGGCGTGGCACCGGCGTCGTCATCGTCGGAGAGCGGCGCGTCGAACCAGCCCTCGATTCCGGTGCGTTTCACCACCCGGGCGTCGAGGATGAGGTCGTGGCCGTCGATCAGCCAGTGCGCCCGCTCCTCTGAGCCTTCCCAGGCATCCAGCAGGTCGGAGTTCGCGAACCGGTAGAGCATGTGCCAGCTCAGGAATCGGCGCTGGCGGGCACCCAGCCCGAGCCGAGGAACCCCGGGAAACTGCTCGCCAGGTCCATGCCGTGTTGCGCCCAGTGGGTGGCGTCCTGGATTCGGGTCGGCTCGACGCGGCGGGTGACGGACACGGTGACGGATGACGCGGCCCGCGCTTGTGGCGCTCCGGCTGCGTTCCCCGGGGGCACGGAAGACATGGTTCAAGTATTGCCGGTGGAACGGCGTCAGAAGATCATCGGGCGGTTGTCGTCTTCGCCCTCCAGCTGCAGGTCGACGGCCACGGGCACGTGGTCGCTCGGCGCGTCGCCCTTGCGCTCATTGCGGTGGATGCTCGCGCCCGTCACGAGGTCGGCGAACGCCGGGGAACCCAGGATGAAGTCGATCCGCATCCCCTCGTTGCGCGGGAACCTCAGCTGCTTGTAGTCCCAGAACGTGAATCCCTCGGGAATCAGCGGGCGCACCACGTCGTGCAGGCCCTCCGCCTCGAACGCGTGGAACGCGGCCCGCTCCGGTTCGGAGATGTGGGTGGACTGGCCGGGGACGAAGCTGGGGTCGCCCATGTCCGTGTCGAAGGGGGCGACGTTCCAGTCGCCCATCAGCGCCAGGGCCAGCTGCGGGTTGCGGCTCAGCTCGTCGCGGGCGTGGGCGCGGAGCCGTTCCAGCCAGTCCAGCTTGTAGGCGAGGTGCGGGTCGCCGATGGCGCGGCCGTTCGGCACGTACACGCTCCACAGGCGCATGCCTTCCACGGTGACGCCGAGCGCGCGGGCCTCGAGCGGCAGGCCGGGGCCCTCTTCCCCCTTGAGGAAGCCGGGCATGTCGGGGAAGGCGGTGGCGACATCCGTCATCTCGTGGCGGCTGGCGAACGCGACGCCGTTCCACTGGCTGATGCCGTGGATGGCCAGGTCGTAGCCGGCGTCCTCGAACGCCTGCGCCGGGAACTGCTCCGGCTTGCACTTGATCTCCTGCATGGCGAGCACGTCGATGTCTTCGCGCACCATCCAGTCGACGACGCGGCCGGAGCGGGCTCGGATGGAATTCACGTTCCAGGTGGCAATGCGCATGCCGCCCAGCCTATTTGACGGATGCCGCGTGACGGCTGCCCGCCCTCCCACAGTGCCCGGGCACTGTGGGAGGGGCTCCGGCCCGGCTCCCGGATGGGGAGTCTGGGCGGGGGACCGGCATTCTCGGAGCCGGGAATGACAGGATTGAGGCCTACGACGACAAGGTAGGGCGGATCCATGACGGAATTGCAGATCGGCTACGCGGCGATGCTGGAGCAGTTCGCCCCGGCCGAGGCGGTGGCCCTCTCCGCCTACGCCGAGGAGCACGGGTTCAGCGGCGTGATGGCGGCCGACCACTTCCAGCCGTGGGTGCCCGCGCAGGGCGAGTCATCCTTCGTCTGGAGCGTGCTCGCGGCCATCGGTGAGCGCACGACGGGCGACCTCGGCCCCGGCGTCACCGCGCCCACGTTCCGCTGGCATCCGGCCATGGTCGCCCAGGCCTCCGCGACGCTCGCCTCGATGTACCCTGGCCGCCACTGGCTCGGCCTCGGCTCGGGCGAGGCGCTCAACGAGCACATCGTCGGCCAGTACTGGCCGGAAGCGCCCGAGCGCATCAACCGCATGTTCGAGGCCATCGAAATCATCTCGAAGCTGTTCACCGCCTCCATCGCCGGCAAGGACGTCAAGCACTCCGGCCAGTTCTACAAGCTCGAGTCGACCCGGCTCTGGACCATGCCGGAGGTGGCCCCGGAGATCCTGATCGCCACGGCCGGGCCGGTCACCGCCAAGCGCGCCGGACGCCACGCCGACGGCCTGATCACGGTCGGCGCCCCACTGGAGAAGATCTCGATGCTGTTCGGCAAGTTCGACGACGGCGCCCGGGACGCCGGCAAGGACCCGTCGACCATGCCCAAGGTGCTGCAGCTGCACATGAGCTGGGCCGAGACCGACGAAGAGGCGATGCGCAACGCCCTGGTCGAGTGGCCGAACGGCGGGATGAAGTTTCCGAAGGGGGACATCCGTTCACCGTTCGAATTCGAGCAGATCGCCAAGCTCGTGCGCCCCGAAGACTTCGAGGGCCGCATGATCATCTCCGCCGACCCCGACGACCACCGCGCGTACATCCAGAAGTTCGTGGATCTCGGCTTCGACCGCATCTACCTGCACAACGTGGGCCGCAACCAGCGTCAGTGGATCGACGTGTTCGGCCGCGACGTGCTGCCGAAACTCAAGCGCTGACGGTGAGCGAGCCTGAGCTGCGGGTATTCGCCCTCGAGGGCATCGGCGAGATCGCGGCGGGCGCCGACCTGGCCGCACTGATCGCGGGCGCGGGCGCCGGCCGACTGCGGCACGGCGACATCCTCGCGGTGACGAGCAAGATCGTGTCCAAGGCCGAGGGCCGGCAGGTCGCGGCCGCCGACCGCGAGCAGGCGATCACGGCTGAGACGGTGCGCGTGGTCGCGACCCGCGCCCACCCGGGCGGGGTCACCCGCATCGTCGAGAACCGGCAGGGGCTGATCATGGCCGCGGCCGGCGTCGACGCGAGCAACACCCCCGACGGCACCGTGCTGCTGCTGCCGGTCGACCCGGACGCCTCCGCCCGCTCGCTCTGCGCGGCCCTCCGCGCGAGCACCGGGCTGCGCCTCGGCGTGATCGTCACGGACACGGCCGGCCGCCCCTGGCGTGAAGGCCAGACCGACATCGCGATCGGCGCCGCCGGGGTCGCGGTGCTCGACGACCTGCGGGGCACGGATGACGCCTCCGGCCGCCGCCTCGACGTCACCGTCGCCGCCGTGGCCGACGAGATCGCCGGGGCGGCCGACCTGGTCAAGGGCAAGACCAGCGGCAACCCCGTGGCCGTGGTGCGCGGGCTCGGGCGTCTCGTGGCGGAGGACGCCGTGGACGGCGGGGCCGGGGCCTCCGGTGCGTCGCGCGCTCCCGGTGCGTTCCTGTTGCAGCGACCGAGCGCGAACGACATGTTCCGGTTGGGGACCGCGGAGGCGCACGCCGAGGGCTTTACGGAGGGCTACGCGGCCGGGCTGGCCGCGGCTGCCGCAGCGTCTGCCGGTGCCGGCGCCGCTGCCGGAGCGGCCGCGGGCGACGCGGCATCCGTCACCGAATGAGCTGGGTGGCCGTCGTCCCGGTCAAGGGCAACCCCGGAGCCAAGACCCGGCTGGGGGCGCGGCCCGATCGGGCCCGGCTGGCCGATGCCTTCGCCCTCGACACCGTCGGAGCGCTGCTGGCGGCGCCCGGCATCGACCGGGTCATCGTGGTGACCGGCGACGGCGAACTCGCCGGCCGCCTGGCCGCCCTCGGGGCCGATATCGTGCGCGAGTCCCGGCACGATCCTGTTCCCCCGGAACGGGCCGCCGCACCAACGGATCCGCTGAACACCGCGATCCGCCAGGGGCTGGCCGTCGTGCGTGCCGAGTTCCCGCACGCGAACGTGGCCGTGCTGACCGGCGACCTGCCTGCGCTGACCCCGGCCGAGGTCGAGCGTGCGCTCACCCTCGCGGCCGCGCAGGAGCGCTCGATGGTGCCCGACGCAGCCGGAACCGGCACCACGACCCTGCTCGCGCGGGCCGGCACACCGATCGAACCACGCTTCGGGGTCGGGTCGAGGGCCGCCCACGAAGCCGCCGGCCACATCCCTCTCGAGCTGCCGGCATCCGCGGGAATCCGCCGGGACGTCGACACCACGGCCGACCTGCTCGCGGTGGCGCGCCTCGGGCTCGGTCCGCACACCAGCCCGCTCGTCGACGGCGCCCGCGGACCGGGCCGGTGACGGCACAAAGAATGCCGCCACCTGCATAGCCAGGCGACGGCATCCCACCGAAGGTCGTGGACCCGCGGTGCTACACCGGGGTGGCCTCGGCCTTGGTCGCGCCCACCTGCACGGCCAGTGCGTCGAGGACGTCCGCGGGTGTCGCGGCGGACTGGATCGCGGCCCGGAAGGCCGGCTTCATCAGTGCGCGGGAGAGCTGGGCCAGGACCCTGAGGTGCTCGGTGCCGGCGTCGGCCTCCGGCACGGCGATGAGAAAAATGAGCGTGGCCTTCGAACCGTCGGACGAGCCCCAGTCGATGCCGTTGCGGCTGCGGGCGAAGGCGATGACCGGAGAAGTCACCCCGTCGGACTTCGCGTGCGGGATCGCGATCCCGTCGCCGATGCCCGTCGTGCCGTGCTCCTCACGGGTGAACGCGGCCTGCGCGACCGCGGCCACATCGCTGACCCGCCCGGTCGTGGTCATCAGCCCGGCCAGGGTGCGGATCATCGCGTCCCGGTCGGTCTCGTCGACGTCGAGCACGATGGTGCGCTCGTCGATGTAGTCGAGAACCGTTTTCCTGAGGGGCGGGGCGGGCTGGGCCGGGGAGGCCGGTGCGACGGATGCGGCGACCCCGGTCGACGTTCCCGCATCCGTTCCCGTGCGCCCGGCGCGGCGGGCCGAGATCCCGAGCAGCAGCACCGAGACGAGTGCCGTGACGACGGCGCCGACGATCAGGGCCACGAAGTACATCGGCACGCCCGAGACCGCGCCGAAGACGGCGACGATCGGACCGCCGTGCGGAACGGAGTCGGTCACGCCGAACAGGGCGGCGATGCCGCCGGCGACCGCTCCGCCGATCATGTTGGCGGGGATGACCTGCAGCGGTTTGGCGGCCGCGAGTGGGATCGCGCCCTCGGTGATGCCGAAGAAGCCCATGAACAGTGCGGCGATGCCGGCTTCGCGTTCGGGCTTGGAGAAGTAGCGACCGCGGATCAGCGTGGCCAGGCCCATGCCGAGCGGGGGAACGGCGATCGCCGCCGCGACCATGCCCATCGGGGCCGGATTGCCGGTCGCGATCAGCGCGCCGCCGAACAGGAACGCCGTCTTATTGATCGGGCCGCCCATGTCGAAGGCGACCATGGCGCCGAGGATCAGGCCGAGGATGACGACGCTGCCGCCCTCGAGACCGGTGAGGAAGGTCGTCATGCTCTCGAAGACCCAGGCGATCGGGCGGCCGAGGGCCAGCACGAAGGCGCCGCCGACGATCAGGGTCGTGAGCACGGGGATCACCAGGATCGGCATGATCGGCCGGATGAAGCGGTGCACGGGGATCTTCTTGATGCCGAGGGCAACGAAACCGACGAGGAATCCGGTGACGATGCCGCCGATGAAGCCGGCCCCCGATTCGGAGTTGTAGAACGCGCCCGTGGTGGCGATCCAGCCGCAGATCATGCCGGGGGCGAGCCCGGGCCGGTCGGCGATCGCATAGGCGATGAATCCGGAGAGGATGGGAACCATCAGTGTGAACCCGATCACGCCGATCTGGTTGATCGTGAGCCAGAAGCTGCCCTCCGGGATCACGAGTCCCTGCGGGGTGGCCTCGCCGCCGAGCGAGAGCGAGATCGCGATCAGGAGCCCGCCGACGACGACGAACGGGATCATGTAGCTCACGCCGTTCATCAGGGCGCGGTACAGGGTGCCGCCGAAGTCGGCCCCGCCGTTCGGCGCGACGCCCGTGTCCTCGCCGCTGCGGGGCTGGGCGGCGAGGGCATCCTCGATCAGCTTCTGCGGCTGGTGGATGCCGTCGGCGACCCGGGCGTTGATCAGCCGTTTGCCCGCGAAGCGAGCCAGGTCGATCTGGGTGTCGGCCGCGATCACGATGGCGTCCGCCCGGCTGATCTCCTCGGGGCTGAAGGTTCCCTCGACTCCCACGGAGCCGTGGGTCTCGACCTTGATGTCGTAGCCAAGCTCACGTGCCGCGGCCTCGAGTTTCTCCGCCGCCATGTACGTGTGTGCGATGCCGGTGGGGCAGGCCGTAATGCCCAGGATCAATATGTCCGGTGGGGTCGTTCGGCTCGTGGTTTCGGTTCGAGTTGCGGGCATAGCGGGGGTTCCTTCCGGCTGAGACCGAGCGGACTCGGTTCGTGCACCCGGTTCAAGTTAACTAACTTAACTAAGCCTACCCCCCGAACGGGCGCCGAGAGCGAGCGCGTCGGCTGCGAGCCGCATCGTCGTCTCCGAATCGCGCATCCAGAGCGGCACGGCGACCGAACGGATGCCCGCGGCCGCCAGGGCGGGCAGCGCACCGGCATCCGTCTCGTCGACCAGCCACGCGTCGAGCACGCCGCCCCCGGCGCGGGAGCCGTAGTGCAGGCCCACGGCCTCGGCCGAGGTCGCCACGCCGATCGTGTGCAGGCAGGCGTCGGCCATGCCCCGCACCGCGGCGCCGGCGATGATCGGGGAGACGCCGACGACCGTGGCGGGCGTGGACCGCAGGGCCTCCCGGATGCCGGGGACGGCGAGAATCGTGCCCACCGAGACGACGGGGTTCGACGGCGGCAGGATGACCAGGTCGGCCGTCCGGATGGCGTCCAGCACGCCCGGCGCGGGCACGGCGGACTCGAGGCCGACCTGCACGAACTCGGTCACCGGCACGGAGGCGCGGTAGCGCACCCACCACTCCTCGAAGTGGATCAGGTCGCCCGCGCGGTGCTCATCGGCGTCCATAGCCAGCCGGGCATGCGTCTCCACGGGGGTGTCGCTCATCGGCAGCAGGCGCGCCCCCGGCTGCCAGCGGCGACAGAGGAACTCGGTCGCCTCGCTCAGCGTCGACCCGCTCCGCAGCAGGTCGCTGCGCACGATGTGCGTGGCCAGGTCGAGGTCGCCGAGCGTGAACCAGGACCAGCCGCGCCCGTAGGCCGCGATCTCGGCCGAGGTGCGGCGGGACTCCTCCGGTCGCCCCCAGCCCTGTTCCTCGTTGATGCCGCCGCCGAGGGTGTACATCACGGTGTCGAGGTCGGGGCAGATGCGCAGGCCGTCCAGCCACATGTCGTCGCCGGTGTTCACGACCACGGTCACCGCCGCCTCCGGCTCGGTGGCCGCGAGGTGCTGCAGCAGTCCGCGGGTGAACCGGGCGCCGCCGATCCCTCCGGCCAAAACCGTGATGGTCGTCATCTGTTGCTTCCTCCGTGCCGGGTGATGCGGGGTTCAGGGCTGGACGGGAACGCCGGCGCGGCGGCCGGCGAGAACACGATCACCGGATGCCCGCCCCGGGGATGCGGGATCACGTCGCAGTCCACGCCGTAGACCTCCGCGATGATCAATGGCCGCAGCACCTCGTCCGGGGTGCCGGACGCGACGAGCCGGCCACGGTTCAGCAGCAGGATCCGGTCGCAGTACGCGGCCGCGAGGTTCAGGTCGTGCAGGGCCATGATCGCGGTCAGGCCGGCGCCTGCGCTTGCGCTTGCGTCCGAGCCCGATGACGAGCCCGTTCCCGTACCGGCGCCGTCACCCGCGCAGAGCCCGCGCACCTGCCCGAGCAGGCCCAGCTGGGCGCTCACGTCGAGGTGGTTGGTCGGTTCGTCCAGCAGCAGCAGGCTCGGCCGCTGCGCCAGTGCCCGGGCGATCTGCGCGCGCTGCTGTTCTCCGCCGCTGAGGGTGTGCCAGGCCCGGTCGGCCAGGTCGCTGCCGCCGATCATGGCCAGCGATTCCTCGGCCACCCGGTGGTCGTCGTCGCCGCCAAAGCTGCCGAGAACCCGGCTCCGGTGCGGGATCCGGCCGAGGAGCACGACCTCGCGCACCGTGAGGTCGACGCTGGGCGCGGCGCTCTGCTCGAGCAACGCCACCCGACGGGCGGTCTCCCGCCGCGACAGACCGGACCGCCCGCCCACCCGTTCCCCGTCCAGTTCGACGCCGCCGGCATCCGCTCTCTCGAGCCCAGCGATCAGGCGCAACAGGGTGGATTTGCCGGCCCCGTTCGGCCCCAGCAGGCCGGTCACGGTGCCCGTCGGCAGGGCCGCCGACACCTCGGTCAGGATATCGGTGCCGCCGATCCGGAACGACACCGCGTCCAGGACTACGCCCATGCCGCGGCCTTCCGGCTCTTGATCAGCACGATGAAGACGGGCACTCCGATGAACGCCGTGATGATGCCCACCGGCAGCTCGCGCGGGTCGAACACCGTGCGCGCCACGGTGTCGGCGATGACGAGGAAGAGGGCGCCGAGCACCACGGCAAGCGGAAGCAGGCGGCGGTGGCCCGGCCCGCTCAGGCCGCGCACGAGGTGCGGCAGGATCAGACCGACGAAACCGATCGAGCCGCTCACCGACACCATGGCGCCGGTGAGCAGGGCGACCGCCGCGAGCAGGGCCCAGCGGGTGCGGTTCACGTCGATGCCGAGGGATGCCGCGGCCGTGTCCCCGAAGGTGAACGCGTCCAGGCGGGTGGCCGCGAGCACGATCCCGGTGCCGACCACGGCCAGGGCGCCCGCCGAGATGGCCACGGTCGTCCAGGAACTGCCGGCGAGCGAGCCGAGCAGCCAGTTCAGGATTTCCCGGTAGGAGTCGCCCTTGGCGGCCCAGAAGATGACGAAGGAGGTGCCGGCCGCACCGAGCTGCGCGATGGCCAGGCCCGACAGCACCGCCCGCCCGGGCGTGATCGTGCCGCCGACCCGCGCGATGCTCAGGGTCGCGACCAGGGCGGCCAGCGCGCCGAGGAAGGCCGCGGTGGGAAGCGCGAACGAGACCCCGAGGATGACCACGCAGACCGCCCCGAGCGACGCCCCCGAGGAGAGGCCGAGCAGGTACGGGTCCGCCAGCGGGTTCCGGGTGACGCTCTGCATGACCGCGCCGCAGAGCGCGAGCCCGGCGCCCACCATCGCCGCCGTCAGGACGCGCGGCAGGCGCAGCTGCCAGACGATCGAGTCGGTCAGCGGGGGCACCGCGGGCAGGCCGGGCAGGCCGGCGTGCCCGCCCAGGCTCGCGGCCACATCCGTCAGGCTCACATCGGCGGGGCCGATCGTGACGGCCAGCGCGGCCGCCAGCACGAGGGCCACGATCGAGAGCACGAGCCAGCCGAGGTAGCGCCCCGCGCCGGTCCCGCGCCGCGTCGGCTGCGCCGCGACCGATCCGTCGACCGATCCGTCGACCAATCCGTCGACCAATCCGTCGACCGATCCGTCGACCGATCCGTCGCGCATGCGTTCCGTCACCGTTCCGTCACCGTTCCGTCACCAGTCCGCCGCCGGGGCCGTCTCGCCGCGGGCTACTTCTTGAGCTGCTTGTCGAGGGCGGCCAGCTGGTCGATGGCCGACGAGGCGGTCTCCACATTGCGGATGCCGGCCTCGGTCGCCGCGAACGGCAGCACGATGTAGCGCTTGTTCTTCACCGCGTCGAGCTCCGCGGTGGCCGGGTTCGTCTCGAGGGTGGCGATCTTCGAGTCGGCGGTGTTCCAGGTGGCGTCGACGAGCACGATCACGCTCGGGTTCGCTTCGATCACCGATTCCCAGCCCACCGAGGTCCAGGTGTCGTGCACGTCCGCGAAGATGTTGGTCAGGCCGGCGGCCGCCATGATCATCGCGGGGGAGCCGATGCCGGCTCCCACATAGGGGGCGTCGGTGCCGCTCGAGTACCAGAGGGCGGTGGTGTCCTCCTTGACCGGCTTAAGCGCAGCGAGGTCGGCTTTCTGCTCGGTGACCAGCTTGGCGGCGGCCTCCGGGGCCCCGAACAGGGCGCCGGCCTCGTCGATCTCGGTGAAGACGGAATCGAAGCTGAGCGGGTCGGGCATGGCCTCGCCCTTGCAGGCGGCGGGCGAGACGTAGCTGCCCACGTTCAGGCCGGCCAGTCCGGCACGCTCGCCCACCCCGTCGGCGGAGAAGTTGGACTCCCAGCCGCCGTAGATGAAGTCGGGCGTGAGGTCCAGCACGGCCTCCTGGCCGGGCACGAAGTCGCTGATCACATTGAGGTCGGCGCCGGCCTTCGCCAGGGATGCCGGCAGCGGCCCGTCGAGGAACGCCGAGCCGACGATGCGGTCGCCGAGGCCCAGCGCGAGCAGCAGTTCGGTGGCCGAGGACTTGATCGTGACGATGCGCTCGGGCGCGGCGGTCACGGTGACCTCGGTGCCGCAGTTGGAGACGGTGACCGGGTAGCCGGTGCCCGCGTTCGCCTCCGGGGCGGCGCTCGGCGCGCTTGGGCCCGCCGCGGCGCATCCGCTCAGCAGCAGCGCCGACGCGGCAACCGCCGCCAGCACAGAAACGCGGGACAACAAGTACGGGTTCATAAAACCGATCCGGTTCTGAGCTGCGAGTGCGGGCGAATCGTCGGTATGAGCGCGCCATGGCGACGATTCGCCCGCATTCGCGAACGAGGGAGAGAAGAAGGGAGAGCAGGAGGATGCGAGCCGAGCGAATGCCGGCGACCTGCCGCCCAAGTCAGGGCCGGCTCGACCGGTCAGATCCAACCGGCGGTCTGCTCCCAGCCTAGGCCAGAACGGGTTGGCCGGAACCCTTGCCACCGGCCGGTTCGGACGACAGGATGATTACGCGTAAGTCACACAGAAACAGATCTGCAAAATAGACGTCGAACAGCACAAACGGGCGAAGCCGCCCGATTCGACTCACCTGATTCGGCGCTGCACTTCCCGGCCTCTCGGCCTGCTCGGCGTCGGGCGCGATGTGGAGGCAAGTGAGATGACCGGGGACAGCAGCAACACGGGCACGAGCAACACGGGCACGGGCAAAACGCACGCCGGCAACACGGGCGGCAGCACCGATCGGCGCGACACCGTTCGGGCCGAGATCACCCAGACGGAGTGGACCGGCGACCAGGAGTCGATGATCCGCAAGCACGAGGGGTTCGTGCGCACGGCGGCCGCCGCCGCGGTGCAGGTGATCTGCTTCCAGGAACTCTTCCACGGCCCCTACTTCGGCATCGTGCAGGACCCGAAGTACTACGACTACGCGCAGAGCGTGCCGGGCCCGCTCACGGAGCGGTTCCAGAAGCTCGCCGCCGAGCACAACATGGTGATCGTGCTCCCCGTCTATGAGGAGGAGCAGCCGGGCGTGCTCTACAACACGGCCGCCGTGATCGACGCCGACGGCAGCTACCTCGGCAAGTACCGCAAGCACCATATCCCTCACCTGCCGCAGTTCTGGGAGAAGTTCTATTTCCGCCCCGGCAACGGCGACTACCCCGTCTTCGACACCATGGTCGGCAGGATCGGCGTGTACATCTGCTACGACCGGCACTTCCCCGAGGGCTGGCGCGTGCTGGGCCTGAACGGCGCCGAGATCGTGTTCAACCCGTCGGCCACCAAGCCGGGGCTGTCCAACCGCCTCTGGGAGCTCGAGCAGCCGGCCGCCGCGGTCGCCAACCAGTACTACATCGGCGCCAACAACCGCATCGGCGCCGAAACCGAGGAGTTCGGCGATGAGGCCGTCACGTTCTACGGCAGCTCCTACTTCGTCGACCCGCGCGGCAACTATGTCGGCGAGGTCGCCTCCACCGACACCGAGGAGATCCTGATCCGAGACCTCGACCTGGGCGTCATCCGCGAGGTGCGCAACTCGTGGCAGTTCTACCGGGACCGCCGCCCGGATTCCTACGCCCCGATCGTGGAACCGTAGGCGGGGACACCATGAAGATCCTGATCCAGAACGGAACCGTGGTCAGCGCGACCGGACGGGTGCTCGCCGACGTGCTCACCGACGGTGAGACCATCGCCGCCGTGCTGGCGCCCGGTTCCGCCCTCCTCGGGGCCGACCCGGCCGCATCCGTCGACCGCGTGATCGACGCGACCGGCAGGTACGTGATCCCGGGCGGCGTCGACGCACACACGCACATGGAGCTGCCGTTCGGCGGCACGGCCGCGAGCGACACCTTCGAGACCGGCACCCGGGCCGCGGCCTGGGGCGGCACGACCACGATCATCGACTTCGCGGTGCAGAGCCACGGCCAGCGGGTCTTCGACGGGCTGACCGCCTGGCACGAGAAGGCGGCCGGCAACTGCGCCATCGACTACGGCTTCCACCAGATCATCGGCGACCTGAACACGGACTCCCTGCAGGCCATGGACGGGCTGCTGGCCGAGGGCGTCTCGAGCTTCAAGCTGTTCATGGCCTACCCCGGGGTCTTCTATTCGGATGACGCGCAGATCCTCAAGGCCATGCAGAAGTCCGCCGAGACCGGGCTGATGACCATGATGCACGCGGAGAACGGCCCGGCCATCGACGTGTTCGTGGGCCAGCTGCTCGCGCAGGGCAAGACCGCCCCGTACTACCACGGCGTCGCGCGCGCCTGGCAGCTCGAGGAGGAGGCCACGCACCGGGCGATCATGCTGGCGAACCTCACCGGGGCGCCGCTCTACGTCGTGCACGTGAGCGCCCGGCAGGCCGTGGAGCAGATCGCGGCGGCCAGGGACACGGGCCAGAACGTGTTCGGGGAGACCTGCCCGCAATACCTCTACCTCTCGCTGGAGGAGAACCTCGGGGCGCCCGGGTTCGAGGGTGCGAAGTGGGTGTGCTCGACCCCGCTGCGCTCCCGGGCCGAGGGCCACCAGGACCACCTGTGGCAGAGCCTGCGCACGAACGACATCCAGATGGTCTCCACCGACCACTGCCCGTTCTGCATGAAGGGCCAGAAAGACCTGGGCCTGAATGACTTCTCCAAGATCCCGAACGGCATCGGCTCGGTCGAGCATCGCCTGGACCTGCTCTACCAGGGCGTGGTCAACGAGCGCATCACGCTCGAACGCTGGGTCGAGATCATCTCCACCACGCCGGCACGGATGTTCGGCCTCTACGGCCGGAAGGGCGTCATCCAGCCCGGCGCGGACGCCGACATCGTGATCTACGACCCGAACGGGCACACCTCGATCGGGCTGGGCGTCGACGAGTTCGGCGAGCAGACCGGCCGCAGCCACCACATGAACATGGACCACTCGGCCTGGGAGGGTTACGAGATCGACGGCCACGTCGACACCGTGATCTCCCGGGGCAAGGTCATCATCGACGCCCAGGCCTACCTCGGGGCCCGGGGCGACGGCCGGTTCGTCCCGCGCGGCCTGAGCCAGTACCTCATCTAGGGCAGGGGACGGCATGGATTTCGGAGTCGTTCTGCAGACCAACCCGCCGGCGGCCCGCACCGTGCAGCTGGCCCAGCTGGCCGAAGCGCACGGCTTCAGCCACGTCTGGACCTTCGACTCGCACCTGCTTTGGCAGGAGCCGTACGTGATCCACAGCCGAATTCTCGCCGAGACCCGCAGGGTCATCGTCGGACCCATGGTCACCAACCCGGCCACGCGCGACTGGACCGTGACGGCCTCCACGTTCGCGACCCTGAACGAGATGTACGGCAACCGCACGATCTGCGGCATCGGCCGCGGCGATTCCGCCGTGCGGGTCACCAACGGGGCCCCCACCACACTGAAGACGCTGCGTGAATCGGTGCACGTCATCCGTGAGCTCGCGAACTCCCGGCCGGTCGCGCACAACGGCGCCACGCTGCAGTTCCCCTGGAGCGTCGGCTCCAGCCTCGAGGTGTGGGTGGCGGCCTACGGCCCGCTCGCGCTCCAGCTGGCCGGGGAGATCGGCGACGGTTTCATCCTGCAGATGGCTGACCTCGACGTGGCCGAGTGGATGATCAAGACCGTTCGGGCGGCCGCGGCGAACGTCGGCCGTGACCCGCTGTCGGTCAGGTTCTGCGTGGCCGCTCCCATGTACATCGGCGACAACTGGGGGCACCTGCGCAACCAGTGCCGCTGGTTCGGCGGGATGGTGGGCAACCACGTGGCCGACATCGTGGCGAAGTACGGCACCGAGTCGCACGTGCCGAAGGCCCTGACCGACTACATCGCCCGGCGGGAGGGCTACGACTATAACGCGCACGGCAAGGCGGGCAACGTGCACGCCGCCTTCGTGCCCGACGAGATCATCGACCGGTTCTGCCTGCTCGGCACCGCGAAGGACCACGTCGAGAAGCTCGAGGCCCTGCGGAGCCTCGGCGTCGACCAGTTCGCCGGCTATCTGCAGCACGACAACAAGGAAGAGACCCTCCGGGTCTACGGGGAGACCGTGATCCCGGAGATGACCGAGCAAATCGTGGCGAAGTTCTAAACTCGGTCAGACTGGACGTGCACGTCGTCCCCGGGCCATCACCACAGGAATCACTCCACCTCCATCTCAACGCAGAGAGAAAGAACCGATATTCGTGACTGACACCACAGCCCAGAGCGCAACCTCAAGCCGGAACGACCTCGCCTACGAACTCGACCGCGCCCACGTCTTCCACTCCTGGTCCGCGCAGGGCAGCCTGAAGCCGCTGGTGATCGCCGGCGGTCTGGGTTCACGGGTGTGGGACTTCGACGGGCGCAGCTATCTGGACTTCTCCAGCCAGCTCGTCAATGTGAATATCGGCCACCAGCATCCGGCGGTCACCCAGGCCATCATCGAGCAGGCCGGCACGCTCGCCACGGTCGCCCCGTCGACGGCGAACCTCGCCCGCGGCGAGTCCGCCAAACGCATCGTCGAGCGCGCTCCGGCCGGGTTCAACAAGGTGTTCTTCACCAACGGCGGCGCGGATGCGATCGAGAACGCGATCCGGATGGCGCGCCTGCACACGGGCCGTGACAAGATCCTCTCCACCTACCGCTCGTACCACGGCAACACGGGCGCGGCGATTGTCGCGACCGGGGACTGGCGCCGCATCCCGAACGAATTCGCGCGCGGCCACGTGCACTTCTTCGGCCCCTACCTCTACCGCAGCGAGTTCTGGGCGACCACGCCCGAGCAGGAGTCGGAGCGCTCCCTGCGCCACCTGGAACACGTGATCCAGAGCGAGGGCCCCTCCGGCATCGCGGCCGTGCTGCTGGAGTCCATCCCGGGCACCGCCGGCGTGCTCGTGCCGCCACCCGGCTACCTCGCCGGGGTGCGGGCGCTCTGCGACCGCTACGGCATCCAGCTCATCCTGGACGAGGTGATGGCCGGCTTCGGCCGCACCGGCAACTGGTTCGCGTTCGAGGGCTACGACGTGACCCCCGACCTGATCACCTTCGCCAAGGGCGTCAACTCCGGGTATGTGCCCACCGGCGGCGTGATCATCTCGGACTCCATCGCCAGCGACTTCGAGACCAACGTCTTCCCCGGCGGGCTCACCTACAGCGGCCACCCGCTGGCGATGGCGTCAATCGTGGCGGCCCTCGACGCGATGAAGAACGAGGGAATCGTCGAGAACGCCGCCCGCATCGGGCGCGACGTGCTCGCTCCGGGACTGGCCGAACTGCAGGCGAAGCACAAGGTCATCGGCGAGGTGCGCGGCGTCGGCGTCTTCTGGGCGCTGGAGCTCGTGGCCGACCGGGAGACCCGGCACCCGCTCAGCGGGGCGGTGATGGGCCGCATCAAGACCGAGCTGCTCGCCCGCAACCTGCTGCCGTTCCTCGCGGAGAACCGCATCCACGTGGTGCCGCCGTGCGTGGTCACCGACGACGAGGTCGCCGAGGCGCTCGCCATCTACGACGAGGTCCTGAGCCTCGACCTCCTCGCCTGACCCGCACCCGCACATCCACCCGCACCCGCACATCCACCCTCACCACCTGCACCGTTCCGGTCGAGAGTGCCCGTTCCGCCGGGCACTCTCGACCGGAACGGGCACTCTGACCGCTACTCAATGAAGAGAATGAAGAGAGACGAACGCCCATGACCGACCTGCCCGTCATCACCCACTGGATCGACGGGGCCCCCGTCGATGGAACCTCGACCCGGACTGCCCCGGTTTTCAACCCGGCCCTCGGCGCCGTCGCCAAGAACGTGCGCCTGGCGAGCACCGCGGATGTCGACACCGCCGTCGCGTCCGCGCAGGCGGCCTACCCCGGCTGGCGTGACACCTCCCAGGCCAGACGCCAGGGCATCATGTTCAACTTCCGCGAGCTGCTGAACGCGCGCAAGGGCGACCTGGCGGACATCCTCACCGCGGAACACGGCAAGGTGACCTCCGACGCCCTGGGCGAGATCATCCGTGGCCTCGAAGTGGTCGAGTTCGCGCTCGGCATGCCGCACCTGACCAAGGGGGAGTACTCCGAGAACGTGTCGACCGGCGTGGACGTCTACACGCTCCGCCAGCCGCTGGGGGTCGTGGGCATCATCAGCCCGTTCAACTTCCCGGCGATGGTGCCGCTCTGGTTCTTCCCGATCGCGATCGCGGCCGGCAACACGGTCGTGCTGAAGCCGAGCGAGAAGGACCCGTCGGCGTCGAACTGGCTGGCCGCGCTGATGACCGAAGCCGGCCTGCCCGACGGCGTGCTCAATGTCGTGCACGGCGACAAGGAAGCCGTGGACGCCCTGCTCGTGCACCCTAACGTGCAGGCCATCTCGTTCGTCGGGTCCACGCCGATCGCGAAGTACATCTACGAGACCGCGGCCCATCACGGCAAGCGAGTGCAGGCCCTCGGCGGTGCCAAGAACCACATGCTCGTGCTGCCGGACGCCGACCTGGACCTGGCCGCGGATGCCGCGGTCAACGCCGGTTTCGGCTCCGCCGGTGAGCGCTGCATGGCGATCAGCGTGGTGGTGGCCGTCGAACCGGTCGCCGACGACCTGGTCGCGAAGATCACCGAGCGCCTCACGGGCCTCAAGGTGGGCGACGGCATGCGCGGATGCGACATGGGGCCGCTGATCACGCAGGTGCACCGCGACAAGGTGGCCTCCTACATCGACGTGGCCCACACCGACGGCGCGGAGGTCGTCGTGGACGGCCGCGGCATCGAAGTCGACGGCGACGCGAGCGGCTTCTGGCTCGGCCCGACCCTCTTCGACAAGGTCAGCACGGACTCGGACGTCTACCTCGACGAGATCTTCGGGCCGGTGCTCTCCATTGTGCGGGTCGCCAGCTACGCCGAAGGGCTCGCACTGATCAACCGCAGCCGGTACGGCAACGGCACGGCCATCTTCACCAATGACGGCGGGGCGGCGCGCCGGTTCCAGAACGAGGTGCAGGTGGGCATGATCGGAATCAACGTGCCGATTCCCGTGCCGGTGGCATACCACTCCTTCGGTGGCTGGAAGGACTCCCTGTTCGGCGACGCGAAGGCATACGGCCCGGCCGGGATCGCGTTCTACACCCGCGAGAAGGCCGTCACGAGCCGCTGGCTCGACCCCAGCCACGGCGGCATCAACCTGGGCTTCCCGCAAAACGCCTAGCCGCACCGACCGCGCGCAATACCTGTTGAGGGCGGAAATCCGGGCCGGATTTCCGCCCTCCGTCGTGCGCCCCGGCGCGGTGCCGGAAACCTTGACGACCTCCCCCGGAGGTCCATCGTGGTAGCACCGCCAACGAGGGTGGTCACTGTAGGAGGCCCAGAATGAGAAAACTGAGGAAAAGAGTCGCGCTCCTGGCGATCGGATTGTTGGTTCTGCAGGGCACGGCGCTGGTCGACAAGCTGAAGGCGGACAACACCATTACCGGCATCATCATGATCAACGGATCGCCGACCGACGGCAACGCGGCCCTGTTCAAGAAGGGCGCTCACTCCGTCATCGACCCCAGCGGCATCCCGATCCTCGCCGAGTTTGAGACCCCCGACTGGAGCCCGGACAAGGCCCAGGAGTGGGCGGCCGGCCAGATCACCCAGTTCGGCCCGAAGATCCAGGGCGTGTACGCGGCGAACGACGGCACAGGGGGCGGCGCGATTGCGGCACTCAAGGCTGCCGCGTTCACGCCGATGCCCCCGGTGACCGGTCAGGACGCCGAGCTCGCGGCCATCCAGCGAATCGTCGCCGGAGACCAGTACATGACGGTGTACAAGGCCATCAAGCTGGAAGCCGAGAAGGCTGCGGAGCTGACGCACGCCCTCGCCCAGGGCGACACGCTCACGGGCGACACGGATGTCGACGGAACCCCGTCGACCCTGCTCACCCCGGTGGTCGTGACCGTGGACAACATCATGGAGACCGTGGTCAAGGACGGCTTCTACACGGTTGACGAGATCTGCACGTCGACCTATGCCGAGGCGTGCACGGCGGCCGGGATCAAGTAACGCCAGCACCGGCACCAGCAGACCGCCGGGCGGGGATCACCAGCAGGTGATTCTCGTCCGGCGCTGCACCAGCACGAAACGGACCAGCGCAAAGGACTCGCCATGACCCTGCCCTCGTCGTTGCCGACAGCCCCATTCCCGCCGGGGAGCTGGTCTTTTCACTGCGGGGGATAGACAAGAACTTCGGTGCCGTCCAGGCCCTGACCGCCGTCGACCTCGACATCTACAGCGGCGAGGTGGTCGCCCTCGTCGGTGACAACGGCGCAGGCAAGTCGACCCTGATCAAGATCCTCGCCGGCGTCTACGGCTCCGACGGAGGCACGATCATGCATCGCGACAAGCCGGTCTCGATCTCGAGCCCGTCCGAATCGAACGCCCTGGGCATCGCCACGGTCTACCAGGACCTGGCCCTCTGCGACAACCTCGACGTCGTCGCCAACCTCTTCCTGGGGCATGAGATCGGGGGCCGCGCCATCATCAACGAGGTGGAGATGGAGAAACGCTCCTGGAGCCTGATGCAGCAACTCTCCGCCCGGATTCCCTCCGTGCGGATTGCCGTGGCATCCCTCTCGGGCGGTCAACGCCAGACCGTGGCGATCGCCCGGTCGCTGATCGGGGAGACGACCGTGGTGATCCTCGACGAGCCGACCGCGGCGCTGGGCGTCGCCCAGACCGCCGAGGTGCTGAACCTGATCGAGCGGCTGCGCTAGCGCGGGCTCGCCGTCGTTCTGATCAGCCACAATATGGCCGACGTCCAGGCGGTCGCCGACCGGGTCGTCGTGCTGCGCCTCGGGCGAAACAACGGCGAGTTCCGGATCGCCGACGTCACCTACGAGGACATCATCGCGGCCATCACCGGGGCGACGGACAACGCGGTCACGAGGCGCGCACAGGCGCGCAGTGCGGAGGAAGCGTCATCATGACGACCCCGACAATTCCCACGTCAGAGCCGCCGGCCGTCGCGGCGGACCGGCAGGACGAACGGCTCATCCAGCGCAAGGCTGGCCGCTGGCGCTCGCGATCCTGTCGTCGATCGTCGCCGGGATGCTCGTCGGCCTGCTCTACGGCTTCCTGTTCACCCGGTTCGGGGTGCCGAGCTTCGTGATCACCCTGGCCGGTCTGCTCGGCTTCCTCGGCCTGCAACTCTGGGTCCTCGGCAAAACCGGGTCGATCAACATCCCCTTCGATTCCTGGATCGTGCAGTTCGCCCAGCAATGGTTCCTGCCCGACTGGCTGTCCTACGTGCTCGTCGTGCTCACCGTCCTGGTCTTCGCCGCACAGCTGGTCTTCATCGCCCGGCGGCGCACCAAAGCGGAGTTGACCGCGATTTCGACGACCTCCATCGTGGCACGCAGCGTGGGGCTCCTGGTGGTGCTCGGGGTGCCCACCTGGTATCTCAACCAGGCCCGTGGGGTGGGCCTGATGTTCCTCCTGTTCCTCGTGCTCGTGGTCGTGATGAACTTCTTCCTGCTGCGCACCCGGTGGGGGAGGGCCGTGTACGCCATCGGCGGCAACGTCGAAGCCGCGCGCCGGGCCGGCATCAAGGTGAAAGCCGTCTACCTCTCGGTCTTCATGCTCTGCTCGACCTTTGCGGCGGTCGGCGGGGTGCTCGCGGCCGGCCGCCTGGCCGCAGCCAACCAGGGCAGCGGCGGCGGCGACACGAACCTCAACGCCATCGCCGCGGCGGTGATCGGCGGGGCCAGCCTGTTCGGCGGTCGCGGCAGCGCGTACTCGGCGTTGCTGGGCATCCTCGTGATCCAGTCGATCTCCAGCGGCCTGACCCTGATGAACCTCGACTCGTCGATCCGGTACATGATCACCGGCGCAGTGCTGCTGCTCGCCGTGATCGTGGACTCCCTGTCCCGTCGCACCCGCGTCTCCCACGGCCGCGCCTGACGCCCGTCCCTGTTCTCCGCACTGCGCGGCCAACTTTCGCTGCCGCGAGGAGGGGTGAGAGGGGCGCGGTCAGGGGGCCGGGGCGATCGCCGCGTGCGTGGCCTGCACCCGGGCGGCCTCGGTGCGCAGCACGTCGACGACGGTGCGCACGGCCAGGCGCTCGGCCCGGTCGGGGCGCATCAGAGCCACGATCTGCCGCTCGGCATCGACCCCGCGCAGGGGCTTGAGCACGAGCCGCCCCGGTTGGTCGCCGCCCCAGGTGTAGCGAGGCACGAGTGCGATGCCGAGTCCGGCCACGACGAAGGCCTCGATCACCCTCAGGTCGGCAAACTGTTGGGCGACGATGACAGGGCTGCCGGCCTTCTGCTCGATCTGGTGCAGGATGCGCTCGAACGGGTAGCCGTGCGGCGCGCCGATCCAGGTCTCACCGACGACGTCGGCCGGGGTGAGCCAGGTGCGGGTGGCCAGCCGGTGGTCGGCCGGGAGTCCCACGTCGAGAGGCTCGGTCATCAGCGGCACGACCGTCAGGCCGCGGCCGCCCCAGGGCAGCTGGCCGCGCAGGCTGTAGGCGAGCACGATGTCGAACTCCGCCGTCAGCGCGGGGAAGTCGCTCAGCTCGGGGTCCTTGTCGGTGCAGTTCACGACGAGCCCGGGCACCGCGGCCACTTCCCGCAGTGCGCCGGGCAGCAGCATCTCGCCCGCGGTCGGGAACGTGACCAGGCTGACCTCGCCGGTGGCGTCGTTGCGGAACTCGTCCCAGACCGCCGTGGCGCGGGCGAGGGCGACCGCCACATTCGTGGCGCTGCGGGCCAGGGCGCGTCCGGCATCCGTCAAAATCAGGCCGCGCCCGCTGCGCTCGGTGAGAGGCAGACCGGCCTCCCGTTCGAGCACTTTCAGCTGCTGGGAGACCGCCGACGGGGTGCGGTGCGTGGCCCGGGCGACCTCGGTGATGCTGTGGCGCTCGGCCAATTCCCGGAGCAGTTCGAGCCGTTGCACATCCATGTGGCTAAGCTACACACTCCCTGCAGAATAATACGATTGTGCTGCAAAGTTAAAGGTGGTGAAATAAATATGTCGAACTCGTGCAATGGTGCCTCCGTCTCCCCGACATCCGCCTCCATTCTCGAAAGGTACGACCGTGTTTGCTCTCCTCGCCGTTCTCGTTCTCATTGTGATCTCCTCCCTCGTCGCTGTCGTGGTCGACGTTCACAAGGATGGCTACCGTCGCGTGCCCGAGCGCAAGCTCGTTCGCATCTTCTAGTCGATTCGGTTCCACCCGGTCAGAGCCGCGTCCTCCCTCGAGTGGACCGGCCGGCCGATGGCCTAAAGTTGGTCCTGTGACCGATACCCGCCAGCAACTCATCGACTACATCTCAGCCGACGCCGTTTTTCATGGTGACTTCACCCTCACCAGCGGCAAGAAGGCGACGTACTACGTCGACCTGCGCAGGGTCAGCCTCGACCACCGCGTCGCACCGCTGATCGGTCAGGTCATGCTCGACCTGATAGCCGATATCCCGGATGTCGCCGCGGTCGGCGGCATGACCATGGGCGCCGACCCCGTGGCCGCGGCCATCCTGCACCAGGGTGCGGCGCGCGGGGCCGCGTACGACGCCTTCGTCGTGCGCAAGGAGCCCAAGGACCACGGCCGCGGCCGACAGGTCGAAGGGCCCGACCTCGCGGGCAAGCGTGTCGTCGTCCTCGAGGACACCTCCACCACCGGAGGATCTCCGTTGGCCGCGATCGAGGCGCTGCTCAAGGTCGGGGCGATCATCGCCGGCGTCGCCGTGGTCGTCGACCGCAACACCGGCGCGCGCGAAGTGATCGAAGCCGCTGGCTACCCGTACTACTACGCGATCGGCCTTGAGGACCTGGGGCTGAACTAGTGCCGCTCGACGAGGTTCCGGGCGACGAGGAACCGAAGGCCAGGGCGTCGAATTCCCGGGCGTCGAAAGACGAGGCGCCCGCCGAAGACGGCATGGACTGGCTCGCCTCGCAACTCGGCGGCGGGGCCAGGCCCGGCACGCCCGACGAATTCACCCCGCGGCGGTCGATCCAGATCCCCCGGTGGCCGAAACCCGGGCAGGCAGCCGAACCGGCCCCGCCGGTGCCGTCCGTCGATGCCCACCCCAAAACCGCCGGCTTTCTGTGGGGCCTGAAGCCCACCACCCAGACCGATCCT
Organism: Cryobacterium sp. TMT4-10; assembly: GCF_004403275.1. Taxonomy (NCBI): domain Bacteria; kingdom Bacillati; phylum Actinomycetota; class Actinomycetes; order Micrococcales; family Microbacteriaceae; genus Cryobacterium; species Cryobacterium sp. TMT4-10. The sequence goes on along the minus strand of NZ_SOGU01000096.1, from coordinate 7,932 downwards.
CGGCTCAAGAGCGTCCGGCCGGTGCCCGCCGCTGCGGTTCCTGCAGCCGACCCGCCCGTTGCGGTTCCTGCAGCCGACCCGCCCGCCGGGTCTGAACCGTTCCGGCCCGGTCACCCCGGCCCGTCCACGGATGCCGCCTCCTCGCCGCCGCGTCTCGCGGACCTTGCACCCGCACCGCTCGTTCCCGCATATCTCGCTCCCGCGCCGAACGCGCCGGCCCCGGCACGCGCGGCGACTCCTGCAGCATCCGTGCCGGCCGATCCGACGCCTGACCGGAGCGTCGACCCTGACTCGGGCCTGGCTCCGGCCGTGCCCACCGGCTCCGGCTCCGCCGTGCCCAGCGGAACCCGCATCATCCGCTCGCAGGCGGACCTCGAGCCGGCGCCCTGGTGGACAACCCTCACCCAGTCCCCGCTCGTGCCCACTGCCGAGGAAACCGCTGCCGCAGACCTGATCGCCGGCGTGACTCGCACGCCCGCGGCACCCGCGGCACCCGCGCCGCTCGAGGCCTCGGATGCGCTCCCGGCTCCGGTCTCGGCCCGCAGCCGGTTCCGCGCCTGGTCCGCCGCGGCCGGTACGGCAGCGTCCGCGGCCACGGCCGCCGCAACTGCCGCCGCCTCCGCAGCGGTGGCCTCGGTCGCCGCCTCAGCCTCCCCCGGCTCATACGCAGGTGGCGCTGCGGGCGCCGGAGGCGCTGCCGTGACAGGAGCCGCCGCGCCCAACGGAACGGCGCCCGGGGCTGCCGAGGCCGCCGGACCTGAGGCCTGGCCCGGAAATGCCACGCCCGTCATCACTACTGCGCCTGCTGTTGCGCCTCCGTTGCCCGCTGGCGGTGCCCGCGCGACAACGCCCGCTGAGCCTTCTGAGGCATCCGTTGCCCTCACCACCACGTCCGCCGGCACGCACGCCTTACCGGCCGCCGCACATGCCGACCCGGGCGGCCGGCCGCCGACCGGTTCCACCGCCTCGCGCGGGGGCTCGGCCCGCCCGCCGATCGACATCAAGAAGTCGCTGCCGTGGATCATCGCCGGCGTCATTCTCGTGGTCGTGCTGGGCGCCTTCTTCTTCATCGGACAGAGCCTGGTAGGCGACCCGACACCGGTCGCGGCGCCCACGATGAGCGCCGGCAGCACGCCGACGGCCACCCCGACGCCGACCCCGACGCCCACGCCCGAGGTCACCGGACCGCAGCCAGCCGGCGTGCACCAGTGGAACACCCTGTTCGGCGGCGAATGCCTCGAGCCCTACGTGTCGCCCTGGGAGGAGGAGTTCACGGTTTCGGACTGTGGCGCCCCGCACTCCGCGCAGCTCGTGTACCGGGGGGTGTTCGCCGGTGACGACACCACGGCCTTCCCCGGGGAGGCCGAGCTCGCCGGTCAGATCAACGTGCTCTGCAGCGCCCCCGGCGTGATCGACCTGGCCGCGGCCGGGGCCTTCCCCGACCTGCAGGTGCAGGGCAGCTACCCGATCACCGAACTGCAGTGGACCGGCGGCCCCCGGTCCTACTACTGCTTCGTGAGCCGGTCTTCCGGCAAGCCGCTCACGGTGAGCCTCGCGGGTCCCGGCCCCGCCCCTGCCGCCTGACGAATTCGACGGAGATTTTGCCGAAATAGGCCCGTTCAGGTCCAAAACGGTGTTTTTAGGGCCGAATCTCCGTCGAATTCGTTAGCGGCAGCGGCAGCAGGGGTGATCAGCGGGGCGGCGCGGGACGGGCTCAGATCTCGTCTGACTCCTGCGGCTCCGCGGAGACGAGCTCGTGCACGCCGGCGAGGATCTCGTCCGGTCGGAACGGGTAACGGCTCACCTCGGCGGCGTCACTGATGCCGGTCATCACCAGGATGGTGTGCAGCCCGGCCTCGATCCCGGCGATGATGTCGGTGTCCATCCGGTCGCCGATCATGGCCGTGTTCTCGGAGTGTGCGCCGATCTTGTTCATCGCCGAGCGGAACATCATCGGGTTCGGCTTGCCGACCACGTACGGCTCCATCCCGGTGGCCTTGGTGATCAGGGCAGAGATCGCGCCCGTGGCCGGCAGCGGGCCGTCGGCGCTGGGACCGGTCGCATCCGGGTTCGTCGCAATGAAGCGGGCCCCGGCCAGCAGCAGACGGATCGCCTTGGTGATGGCCTCGAACGAGTAGTTGCGGGTCTCGCCGACCACGACGTAGTCGGGATTCGTCTCGGTCATGATGAAACCGGCCTCGTGCAGCGCGGTCGTGAGGCCCACCTCGCCGATGACGAACGCGGTGCCGCCCGGCGCCTGCGACTTCAGGAAGTCCGCGGTCGCCAGGGCCGACGTCCAGATGCGGTCCTCCGGCACGTTCAGGCCCGACGCGCGCAGGCGGGCGCTCAGATCCCGCGGCGTGAAGATGGAATTGTTGGTCAGCACCAAGAACGGCGTCCCGGCGTCGCTCCACTGCTCCAGCAACTCCGCCGCACCCGGCAGCGGGCTGTTCTCATGCACGAGCACGCCGTCCATGTCGGTCAGCCAGCATTCGATCTCGTCACGGCTAGTCATTGGGTGCTCCCTCGGTTCACGGTCCAGACTATCGGGGCGAGGTTTCGCGCTGGTTACTTTGTCAGCCAGATCGATCGGGCCGCCGACTGCGTCAGGTGACGGATGCCCCCGGCCGGCAGGCGCACGGCGAACGGTTCGTCCACCGTCAGTCGGGTTCCCGGCCGGATCCCGTCGGCGCCGAGGCCCCGCAGGATGGCCGGGTCGCGGTCGCTGATGCGCAGCACGGTCCCGACGTGGCCGGGGGCGGCGTCCGCCAGCAGTACCGCGGGGGCGCGCACCAGCGTGCCGTCGGCCGCGGGGATCGGGTCGCCGTGCGGGTCCGCGGCGGGGTGCCCGAGGCGGTCGTCGATCGCCGCCAGCAACCGGTCGGAGAGCGCGTGCTCGAGGATCTCCGCCTCGTCGTGCACCTGGTCCCAGTCGTACCCCATCTCCCGCACGAGCCAGGTCTCGATCAGCCGATGGCGGCGCACCACGGCGGTCGCGCCGAGGACACCGGCCGTCGTCAGGGTGAGCGGCCCGTAGGGCACATGGGTGATCAGTCCGGCCGCGGCCAGCTTCTTCACCATCTCGGTGACGGAGGACGGCGCGACGCCCAGGCGCAGCGCCAGCACCGACGGAGTGATCGGGTCAGGTTGCCATTCGGTGTGCGCGTAGATGGTCTTGAGGTAGTCCTCGGTCGCGGGGCTGGTCAGCGCCATGGAGTCAGGCGCCCGCGAAGACGAGGACGAGCAGCACCACGTTCAGCGCCACGAGCAGCAGGGCGGCGAGAGCGCCGGCGGCGGTCGTGAACCAGCGGTTGCGGTACTCCCCGAGAACGCCGCGCTGAGCGGTGAGCCACACCAGCGGGATCAGCGCGAAGGGGATGCCGAACGAGAGCACCACCTGGCTGAGCACGAGGGCCTCGGTCGGGTCGAACCCGCCGCCCAGGATGACCAGGGCCGGGATCAACGTGACCACGCGCCGCAGCAGCAGCGGCACCCGCAGCCGCAGCAGGCCGTGCATGATCTCCGCTCCGGCATACGCGCCGACCGACGTGGACGCCAGCCCGGACGCGAGCAGCCCCACCGCGAACACGGTCGCGACGATGGGCCCCAGCGTGTCTCGCAGGGCCAGGTAGGCGCCCTCAAGGGTGTCGGTCCCCGGCGCGCCCTGCAGCGCGGATGCCGCGAGCAGCAGGATCGACAGGTTCACCGTTCCGGCGATCACCATGGCGATGGAGACATCCCACTTGGTGGCCCAGAGCAGGCGCGGGGTCGCGGCGTCGGTGCCCACGGAGGGGAACCGGTCCCGCGTCAGGGCGGAGTGCGCGTAGATGGCGTGCGGCATGATCGTCGCGCCGAGGATCGAGGCGGCCAGGAGCACCGAGTTGGACCCGTCGAAGCGCGGCACGAGCCCGGCCAGCACCCCGGCCGGGTCCGGTGGGGCGAAGAAGACCCCGGCGGTGAACCCCACCGTGATGATGAGCAGGAGCGCCATGATGACCCGCTCGAAGACGCGGGGCCCTCGCCGGGTCTGCACGCCCAGCACCACCATGGAGATGACCCCGGTGATCACGCCGCCGGCCAGCAGGGGCAGGTCGAAGAGCAGGTAGAGCGCCACCGCGCCGCCGATGATCTCGGCCAGGTCGGTGGCCATCGCCACCAGTTCCGCCTGGAGCCAGTAGAGCCGGCGGGCCAGGGGGTGACGGATGCGCGCCCCGAGGATCTCCGGCAGGCTCGTGCCCGTGACGATCCCGAGCTTGGCGGAGAGGTACTGGATCAGCCAGGCCATCACGTTGCCGGCCACGACCACCCACACGAGCAGGTAGCCGTAGCGGGCGCCGGCCGTCATGTTGCTGGCCACGTTGCCGGGGTCCAGGTACGCGACGCCGGCGACGAGGGCCGGCCCGAGCAGCCAGAGCAGGCGGGTGGAGGCGACGGTGGTCGGGCGATCGGTCACCGGGGCAGCCGGCGCATCCGTTTTAGGCATGCCGAAATCTTACGTCGGATTTAGGGAGCCCGAAAGGGTGGGTCCGGCCGGGCAGGATACGGTGGAGCGGTGCCAGAACCGCAGAACCCCACGCCCGAACTGTCCACCTACGGCGTCGGACCCTGGCAGGGGGAACTGCCCGAGGAGTCGTTCTACGACCCGGAGCTGCTCGAGCGCGGTGACACCCGCAACGTGATCGACCGGTACCGGTACTGGTCGATGGAGGCCATCGTCGCCGACCTGGACCAGAAACGGCACCCGTTCCACGTGGCCATCGAGAACTGGCAGCACGACATGAACATCGGCTCGATCGTGCGCAGCGCGAACGCCTTCGCCGCCGACACGGTGCACATCATCGGCCGCAAGCGCTGGAACAAGCGCGGCGCCATGGTGACCGACCGGTACCAGCACGTGCTGCACCACCCGGATGTCGCATCCTTCGTCGAGTGGGCCGAAACGGCGGACCTGCCGATCATCGCGATCGACAACGTGCCGGGCAGCGTGATCATCGAGACCTTCAGTTTCCCCGAGCGCTGCGTGCTGCTCTTCGGCCAGGAGGGCCCCGGCCTGTCCGGGGAGGCGATCGACGCCGCCGACGCCGTCGTGGAGATCAGCCAGTTCGGGTCCACCCGCTCGATCAACGCCTCCGCCGCGGCCGCCGTCACCATGCACAACTGGGTGCTGCAGCACCGGTTCTCCAAGCTTTAGGTCTAGCGTTGGGTCATGACCTCGATCACTGACGATCTCCCCGCCCGACTGCTGCACGAAGAGCACGAAGGGTGGCAGGCGATCCTCGCCGGCCGCGGCGGCGCCTACTACCGGAGCACGATGACCAGCGACGGGCTGCTGATCCTGCCGGGCCGGGTCGTCACCCGCGACGAGGCCCCCGCCTTCTTCCAGGCACTCGCCCCGGTCACGAGCTACAAGCTGCGCGACCCGGCCGTCGTGCGGCTGAACGATCATGCCGGCGTGCTGGTCTACCGGCTCATCGCCCACCGTGGCGACGAGGTGACCGAAGCGAACGCGTCGACGACCTATGTCTTCAAGGACGGCGGCTGGTGCGTCGCGGCGCACCAGCAGACCGCGATCTAGGCGGCGTCTTCCCGGAGTCTGCGGGGCGTGTTCGCCGCGCCCTCCTGGGTGTCCGTCCGCCGCGCCGAGGCCGGGTTGTCAACCCTCCGGCCGCGGGCTACCGTGCTGAGCAAACACGGTAGAAGGGACTCCCGCCATGGCTGATTTCGGTAATGAAGGACTCGCGGAGCTGTTCCGTCGACCCGGTTCGGTGTCAAGCGCTTACGTGGACGTGACCCAGGATGCCCAGAATCCCCGGCGCACCTCCGCCCTGCGCCAGCGCACCCTGCGCGAGGCGCTGACCGCGGCCGGTGCGCCGGAGATCGACGCCAGCACCATCATCGAGCTGAGCGAGGAGCCGCCCGGGGTGGGCGGCCCGATGGGTCGGCTGATGGTCGTGCGGCAGGGTGTGGCGGAGATCAACGAGGTGCTCTCGGGGGAGCCGCTCGGCGACCTGCTGGTCTCCTACGGGCCGGTGCCCAACCTGATGCCCCTGCTCATCCATCGCCCACGGGACCTCAGCTACGTGGTGGCCGAGGTCGGGCGGGACGGCGGCGAGATCACGCTCTACCGGCTGAGTCGCCCGCATCCGGTCTCCAGGGTGAAGGTGGAGGGCGACACCGAATTCCTCACGAAGGTCGGGTCCGAAGACGACTTCCTCGCAAATGGGCGCTACCAGCACCACACCGAGGAGGTATGGAAGCGCAACGAGGGCCAGATCGCCGCCGCGATCGACGAGATCGTGCAGGACAGCAAGGCCGAACTGCTCGTGCTCACCGGCGACGTGCGTGCGCGGCAGCTTCTCGTCGACCAGCTTTCGCCGGTTAGCCGCGAGGTGCTGCACGTCGTGCCCACGAACACCCGCCCGGGCGGTGCCACGCAGGAGGAACTCGAAACCGACCTGAACCGCCACCTCGCGGCGATTCTCGCGCGGGAGGAGCACGATGTTCTCGAGCGGCTGGGGACGGGACAGGGCAGCGGCCTCTCTGAGATGGACTTCGCGGCCGTGGTGCGCGCACTCCAGCAGAGCCAGGTCGACGTGCTGCTGCTGGCCCCTGATCGGACGCCGGCGGAGACCCTGATCGCCCTCGACCGCGAGCCCTGGCTGGCAGCCACCTCGGCAGAGGCCCTCGGCGCCGGCGAGCTCGGCTCGGTGCCGGCCGCCGACGCCCTGGTCCGCGCGGCGATCCTGACGGATGCGCGGGTGATCGTGGTATCGGCCGGTGAACTGCCGGTCGAGACGAGCGCTGCCGCCCTGCTGCGCTGGTCCACCCTCCCGTCTTCGGCCGAAGCGGCTCCCGCCGAGGAGTCGGAACGGCCGGCGGTGCCCAGCCGCGGCGACGCGGTGACATTCCCGCGTCGTCGCGCCACCTCCCGCCCCGAGGAGTAGCAGGACGACTGGAGACGAAGAGGCCGGCGGCCTAGCCGATCAGGCTGGGCCGCAGGTCGCGCAGGGTGCGGAAATGCGTCATCCGGGTCACGCCGATGAAAGCGAGCACCAGGGCGCCGGCCAGCCAGAGCAGCAGCACGCCGGCATCGGACCAGGCCGTGGCCGGGTTTCCGCCGTACATCAACTGACGGATGCCGTCGACGGCATAACTCATCGGCACCACGTGGTGGAGCCAGGCCAGCGGCGCGGGCAGGGTCTGCCAGGGGAAGGTGCCGCCGGCGGTCACGAGCTGCACCACCATCAGCACGAGGCCGATGAACTGACCGACGCTGCCGAGCCAGACGTTCAGGGCGAGGATGATCGCCGCGAACGCCAGGGCGGCCAGGCCCATCATCAGGTACGTGCCGGCCGGGTTGTGCACCTCGAACTTCAGCACGCCGGCCAGGATCGCGAACAGGGCGGCCATCTGGGCCATCCCGAGCAGGCCGGGCGTGAGCCAGCCGGCCACCGTGATCCGCACGGGAGAGTGCAGGGCGGTGATGGCCCGCCGGGAGACCGGCTTCACGATCAGGAACAACGCGTAGATGCCGATCCAGCCGGCCAGGCTGGCGAAGAACGGGGCCAGCCCGGCGCCGTAGGTGCCGGCCGAGGTCACGGCCGCGGTCTGCAGTGAGACCGGGTCGGCGATCGTCGACCCCTGCAGGGAGCGGGTGGTCGCAGTCGAGTCCGGGATGCTGGTGACGCCGGTGGCCAGGCCGTCCCGCAGCGTCCCCGCGCCGGTTTGGAGCTCGCCGAGACCGTCCCGCAGGCTGCCGACCCCTGCCGACAGTGAGGACGCTCCGGTGGCGGCGCTGTCGGCCCCGGTGGCGGCGGCCACGGCTCCGTCGTGGGTCTGCCGGGCTCCGTCGGCGAGGTTCCCGGCGCCGACGGCGGCCTGGCCGGCCCCGGCGGCCGCCGCTGCGGCCCCGGTCGACGTCTTCTCGGCGCC
>NZ_SOGU01000066.1:0-50830 GCF_004403275.1 Cryobacterium sp. TMT4-10 | reverse complement strand
CACCAAAATCCGACTCATCACCCGAATCGCCTTCGGCTTCAAATCACCCGACGCCCTCATCGCCCTCGCCATGCTCAGCCTCGGCGGCCACAAACCAGTGCTCCCCGGCCGGGTTTAACCCACGGTTACGACAGGAGAGCCCTTTTGGGCGCGCATTTCACGTGTTTCAGGATCGAGTTGGGTGTACACGAGGATGAAGCCTGACAGCAAGAAGAACAGTGACACCCCGATGTAGCCAGTGCGAACGAAGTTCATCGCCCACCCCGGCCACCCTTGGGCGAATGTGCCGGAGAGGTGGCCGACGAGGACGTGGAGCGCTGCGACAAAACGCAGGCCGGTCAGGGCGTGGAGCACGCGTAGTGGCATGCGCTCAGTCAACCATGGGGATTACCGCCGCTTCGACCGTGACATATGCCAAATTCCCTGGTCTGCTCGGGCACAGACTACCCGGCGCGGACCTTCATCGCCACCACGTGGTTAGAAAGCTGAGGCGCATGGTGAGGCTGGCCTCGGCAGCGAACTCCGACAGGGCAATCAGGCGCCATGCTCGACAAAACCGCGATGGGAGGTGTCGTGCCTGGCGACTGGTCCACCAACACGTTATTGGGGCACACGCGAGTTCACGGGGCAGAGTAGTGATCCAACGCGGGAAAGCCATCGACGTCATGTCCAAGCGAATCTGTCCATGCGATCTTGCAGCGGCGGAGGAAGCTACGTTGTACAAGGCGCCCCATCACGACCAAGCAGGATCTCTCAACTGCCAGGTTGATTGGGCGCTCGCATCTGGCAACCGCGGTGGCGGCGAAGGTGTCGGAGGGCTGCCCCGCAAGATCGGGCCGCCTCGAAGTTCGACGCCCCCTTTGGAGCGACAGACCGGTTGAAAACTGCGTCCACGGGAAAGACGATTCGACACCTCCCCACCGAGTGCCGGCGAGTCCCGGACATCGCCGGAGTGCGGCTTGAAGCTGAGGCCAAGAACAGCCACCTTGGCCGTGTATAGACGAGCTTGTCGAGCGTCTGCAGGGTGATCGCGACGACCCGCTGGCGCTGCCGCAGATTGATGGCGTCAACCTCCTTCAGGAAGGCGACAGAGGCGCCCCGCCGAGTTCTTCAGCACGGGGCGTGAACTGAGGATCGCCGTCGACGCGACCAATGGCTTCACTGCCCGAATAACCACGTCGTTTGAGACGGCGGCGACCTCCCGCACGGCCGAGAGATTCGCACCCAGGAATGGGATGAGTTCGACCCTGCGCCAGACCGGATGGCTGGTGAGCGAACGCGCACTCTCGGTGTGCTTCGCCAGGTCGTCAACAGACGATATCGACCCGGCGGAATCCCCTGACAGCAACTGGGCCTTGATCGTTGAGGCTAGAGGAATCGCCGCTTGAAGTTCCGCTTTCACCGCCAGTAATCGAACCCCCACCCGAGAAACAATGACGAGACTGACTCCAATAGAGACAACTACCCACCGGAACCACCGCCGACGATGGACTCGGGGCTTGTCTTCAAGCACAGCGGATAAATGCGGGTCAGAAGAACTCTTCATTTCAGCCACGGAGCAATTGAATCGGTTCCAAGTCGAATTTGAGGTCTGGAGAGACTCATCACATAGATGGACTCCCATGACTGGAGAGGCAGCCGTTCAGGGCCTGGGCTAGACTCCTCTGAGGCAACGGATGTCCATAGCGACAGCAATGAAGTCCGGGAGTGCCGAAGTGAGGTTGAGACATTTCTCGCCCACGCAGCTTATTCGTCGGGGGAAGCGATACATTTTGGCTCGAATTATGGTGGTCGGACCGTTAGACGCGGATTCATTTGCCGACAATGTCACGGACACTCTGCGGCGTCTCGGACACGACGTCCGTGCGGCGGGGCCGGCTCGAGCGCGACCCAAATCCGACCGCTTGGCGAATCTGATTTCGATACTTGGCGATCGACTCCCGCGCCAGGACGCTCTGCTCCAGCGTCACCTCATCGCACAGGAGCGTGACTTCAAACCGGATGTGATTCTCACGACGGACCGAACGATACAACCGGCCGTAGTGCGGGAGTTGCGCTCGGGTGGAGCGAAAATCGCGCTCTGGTTTCCCGACCACGTCAGCAACATGGGCCGTCACGATCTTTTTCTCGCCGGCTACGATCGGATCTTCTTCAAGAACCCTGTCTTGGTTAGGCAACTGACATCCATCCATGGCGTTGCTGCGACTTACATGCCCGAGGCGTGCAATCCCTCCTGGCACAGACCAGACGCTGACTATGGGACGGTCGAAGAAATCGCCTTGGTGGGAAACGTGCACCCCACCCGCGCGCTGCTGCTGGACCGCATGGTCCGGGCGGGACTTCCTCTCCGGATCTATGGCCCCCGACTTGCGCGATGGATTGACCTCCCGGCTCTCGAGTCTGTCCATTCCGGGATGAGCGTGCACCGGGAGCAGAAGGCACGGACGTTCCGCAGTGCCCGGGTGGTGCTGAACAACCTTCATCCTGGGGAATACGCAGGCGTGAACTGTCGCCTTTTCGAAGCGGCAGGCTCGGGGGCTGCTGCCCTCACAGAATCGCGGGAGGGGCTGAGTGATCTTTTCGATGAAGGAAATGAAGTGATGACCTTCGCGAGCTTTGATGAACTCGTCGAGAAGTGCAATTTTCTCCTGAGCAACCGAGCCGCAGGCGCGGCCATGGGCGATGCTGCCGCCCGCCGTGCGCATCGAGACCACACGTACGATGTGCGGCTGCCCACGCTTCTCGGGTCATTGTGACCTCCGCCGAACCTGTCGGCTGAAAGTCGACGCTTGATAAGGGTACTGAAACGCGCACTTTCGACAGCCTTTGCGGCGCGTCGTCATGCCGTGGTCCATGCGGCGGGAACGAACCTTGTAATCGTGGGCTTGACTACCACTGCGGGGATTGTCATTTCCCGCACCCTGGGAGTGGAAGGACGCGGTTATTACGCGGCCATCATGGCTTGGTTCGCCTTCGCCCAAGTACTGGGCGAGCTCGGTCAGAGCGGATCCGTCACATTCTGGGTGGCCAGAGCGTCCAACCATAAGAAAGACTATGTCGCATCGTCGCGAGTGTTGATGCTGATAGCAGGCGGCACAGTGAGCGCCCTGGGCATTCTGATGTCCGGTGTTTTGGCGCAAGGGGTCGAGAGCGTCACAACGAGCTATCGGATAGCGTTTTTCGGCTGCCTGCTAAATAGTATTTGTGCCGCCTCCGTGTACGCCCTCCAATCTGTATCGATCAAGCGATGGAACGTCGTACGGCTGTGCCAACCAGTCGCATATGTCGCAATTGTCTGGGCATTTTCCGTTTTAGGAATTCTCGACATCATTTGGTTATCGGTGGCATTGGTGCTGAGTATCGCGGCGCAATTCACGGTGGCAATGTTCCATAGTTACAAAGTGGGTCTGGCAGGGGGGCGACCTCGACGAGCGCTACTCGGGGATCTCGCTCGCTATGGCACCGCGTACGCGGGGTCAGCGATACCCGCATCCCTGTCCTCGCAATTTGACCGACTGGTGCTCTCCCGAATCGCCACCCCGACGGATCTCGGGCAATACGCGGTTGCATCGTCGGTCGCGAGCCTTGCCTTTCCTTTCTCGACGGCGGTGGCCAGCGTTGTGTTCCCACAGTCTGCCAACGACCAGCTTTCAGAAATGGAGAGGCGCCACATTGAGCGCCGCGCGATATTTGGTGCCACTGCAGTCAGCGCAGCCGTATCAGTTCTCGTGGCCGTTGCTGTCGCGCCTCTTATTCCATTCGTGTTCGGCCAAGCCTTTTCAGATGCGGTCGGCCTTGTGTGGTGGATCGTCCCCGCGATTCTGTTCCGGTCGATCTCTCAGGTCATTGGCGCCCTGCTGAGGGGAAGGCACAAGCCGGGCTTAGTCACCTACGGACAGCTTCTTGGGCTTGCTGTGGGGGCCGTCTCAATTCTCCCTTTCACGAACTGGTTAGGGATTAGAGGCGCTGCGTCTGCGGTGTCCCTGAGCGAACTTACGGTGCTCGCAGTCGCACTTGCGCTGTTGAGGCGTGAGCAGCGCGGTACTGGGACAGACCGCAAGAGCGCAATCGAGACAAATGGTCTTTCATCGCCGACTCAAGCCGGAGTTGCGGTTGGCACCGAGTCCACGTTCCGGGGAAGGCCTGAGGATGGAAACCAGTAGATCCGAGCAGCAAATGAATCATCCGGTTGCCGGCATCAAGGCCCCTTTTGTCGACCTCTCGGCGTCTCGAGCAACGTCGATCAGGCCGCTCCTGCCGTTCATTCTGTTGGCGCTCGCCTTGATCTCTGTTTACGGCGCCGTCACCGCTGGAGGTCTCGAGGGAGAAATCGTCTGGGGCTCGGTCGCCTTGGGTAGTTACCTCTCGGGTGTCTTCGTGTTGTTGTTTTCGGGGTCTAAGAGCTATGGCCTGTATGACCTCCGCCTGGGCGCCTGGTTTCTTGCCTTCGGCGCATTGGCCTTCGGTTTGGCAACCATGTCGATCACGCTGCCGCAGACGGGTGCGGCAGAACTTGTAGACAAGTCGATCATTCCGGCAGCGCTTCTGATCGTGGGTTTGTCCTTCACTCTTTGGGCAATCGGATACGCGTTGGGGCGTGCCCAGATCTTTCGCATACCGTTCAGGTGGGGCCAGTCCGTCGTCACCTCACGGTTGTCACAAAATGTACGGGGCCCGGGCGCGCTTCTTCTGGTCTTCGCGCTCGGCCTGATCGCTGACGCACTGACAGTGTCGATCTCAGGCAGCTACGGATATCTGGGCGATTCCTCCACGGTCACTTCCGCCGATGCGACTTGGTACGCCCAACCACTGATGATCCTGTCCGGGCTGAAGTCAATTGCCCTCTTCGGGCTCGCAGTGCGGGTCTTCATCTCGAAACTCGACAAGATGATTACGTTCCTCATCCCGACACTCCTAGTCGCTCTTGCACTGAGTCTCCTCACCGGAATGAAGGAGACGTTCGTTGCCACAATGGTCAGTGTCGCCATCCCGTTCTTCCTGGGAGATTTCAAATGGCGGATGGTCTCCATAGCTGCTGTCGTGCTCGTCTTCGTGTTCATCGTTACCCCGTCGATCACCGGCTTCCGGGAAGATATTCGCGGCGAGTCGGGGCGCCTCGACGTTATGAGCTCACTTTCACTTGGCGTGCAGAAGATCTTCGCTTTTGACGAATATCTCAGCAGGCCTAGCAACGGGACGGACAGCTCCAACGGGGCTAGCACGGTTGCACGTATTCGACTGATTGACAACCTCGCGCTGATCATGACCAAGACACCGGTGGAGATCGGTTACAGGCCCGCAATTGAGGTAATCGCTGCCCCGGTCACTGCACTGATCCCTCGTCTTTTCTGGGTAGACAAGCCCGTTCGAATCTCAGGCTACGACTTCTATCGAACGTATTATCAGGGCACGTCTCAAAGTTCGAGCGCGATCACGCTCCAAGGTTCGCTGTACATGTACGGCGGTATTTGGGTACTTTGCCTTGGCATGGTCCTTGTCGGTGCGATCATGAGGGCCCTCGATGACGCACTCGACGCGCAGAATAACCTGCATGGCGCCCTGTTCTTCAGCGTTCTCGTGATGATCATCGCGAAACAGGAGATGGACGTCGCCGAGTTCCTGGCATCTGTGCCGACCTTGACGGTCATATGCGCGCTGGGCGCCCTTTTGATTTTCGACAGGGCCCAGCCTCTGTCTAACGCAAGAGTTCGCTGATTCGTGTCGCAGGAAAAAGTCGTAAACGAAGGATGCAAATGGTGAGGATCGCTCTTGTCGTGCCAGAGTACAGAACTGAATCGGGAGTCGGTGGTGGTATCACCACCATGGCGGATTCAATCTTGAAGGATCTTGCGTTTGTCCCCGACTGGAGTACTGACGTGATTTCCCTTCGAATGTCGAGGCGAGCTCCGCAAAGCGTCCGCCTCCTGGCTCCCCACAGCTGGTTCAAAGGTCCTCGTCTGGAGGAGCGACGATATGGCACTACACGAATCATAGATGTCGGTTCACATCTCGCAGAGTTCGAAACCTTTCGCTACCTGCCCCGCCGATCGCTCGATCGCCTTCTCGGTCAATACGATATCGCCTTGGTCTTATCGGGGTCTCCGGCGCCAGCCGTCGCAATACGACGAATGCGCATGCCTATAGTCTCGTATCCAGCCACACTCATTTCTGAAGAGCGCCAAAGCCTCCTGTCTTCTGCAAAGGGTCTGCGGCGCGTCTTCATGGGGCTCAACACTTGGATAACGGGCAGACTCGACGAGGCCGGCCTCCGGCTTGCCGACTCTGTATTAGTGATCAACCCATGGATGCTAGAAGAGTGTCAGCGTCGCGGTTTGTCGGACGCTATCCTCGCGCCCCCGGGTATCGACACCGACTTCTTCACGCCTGCTGAGAGAACACAGCGGGACGGATACATTTTGACCGTTGGGCGATTGGCCGATCCGAGAAAGAGAATCGGTGACCTCATCCGGGCCTACAAGGTGGCCCGAGAATTGGACCCAAACGTCCCTCGCTTGGTGCTGGCTGGGCGCGAGAAGCCGGCAGAGGCCGATCTTCGTCTAATAGTAGATCTCCAACTCATCGATCACGTAGACGTACTCGCCCCCGTGGCACCAGAAAACCTCGCGGCAATCTACCAAGGCGCGAGCATTTTCGTGCTCCCGTCTTCTGAGGAAGGGTTGGGGATCGTCCTTCTGGAGGCCATGGCTTGCGGACTCCCGGTGATCTCCACGGACACGGAAGGCGGCAAGTACGTAATCAGCGCACCGCCCATCGGCGGTCGACTCGTGAGTCTAGGACCAGGAGTCGAGTCCCGACTTGGAGAAATGTTGGTCCAATTGTCCCAGGATGAACATCTCCGCAGCAGCCTGGGGATTGAGGGCCGGGAGCGCGTACTGAGCACTTTTTCACAGCAGGCGGCTGCAGAACGTTTACGAAGCACCATCCATAAGTCACTATTGCCAACTTTGCACTAGGTGAGCGGATAACGCATGTTGAAAGTTACCAATGGGCGCAAATGGGTCGTGGCTGTATTTGCGCCGGGGTTTCCGCCGGCATCCCTCGGCGGAGGACCGATTCGGACGCTCGAAGCACTGGTGGAAAGCGCCTCCGCCGACTTCGACGTGAGAGTCATCACTCCGGACAGAGACCATGGGGCTACGGCAAGACTCGCCGTGGCCGGAAATCGCTGGCTAGATCATGGAGCGGCGCGAGTTTATTTTGCGTCCACCAACAGAGTGCGCCTGCTCGCCAAAGCGCTGCTCGCCGTCAGAGCTCAGCGCCCAATGGTCCTCTACTTGAATAGCTTCTTCCACCCCACCTTGTCAGTTCTTCCCCAGCTGCTCATGACCCTGGGCTTCTGGGGAAGACCTATACGTCTCCTCGCCCCTCGCGGCGAATTCGGTACTGGTGCGCTTCTGCGGTCCACAACGAAGAAGCGCCTATACATCTTCTTCTACAAGGCGCTTTCCTTGCACCGCAGGGTCTATTGGCATGCCTCATCGGCAGCCGAGGCTGGGGACATCGTCCGGGAATGGGGAAACTCTGCACGGATTCTTGTTCGCGAAGATGAGACATCGCTGCCCCGCCACGCTCGCGCCGCCCCCCGTAACGACCTGAACAATGTCTTGCAGGTGAATTTTGTGTTTCTCGGACGACTGGTCGAGCACAAAGGACTACTGATCCTGCTCGATGCATTGCAGAACGTGAATTCGGCCGTGAACCTCGACATCTACGGTCCCGAGGAAGATGCACTGTACCTTGTGGCCTGCCGAGAGAGCGCGAACCGACTGCCGGCTCACGTTACCGCACGGTTCATGGGACCGGTCAAGCCGGACGAAGTACGTGACCGCTTATGCTCCTACGATGCACTCCTCCTGCCAACCGCTGGAGAGAACTTCGGGCACGTCATTGCTGAGGCGTTGTCCGTCTCTTGCCCTGTCGTTTGCACGCCATACACGCCCTGGACCTCTGTCCTTACCGATGGGGGTGGCAGCCTCGTATCCGATCAGTCTCCAGAGCGTTGGAGGACTGCGATCGCTGGCTATGCAGCGCAATCGCTGGAGGAAAGATCCGCAGGCCGCGCCGCCGCTGGTGCAGCTTACGACCGTTGGATGTCGCAATTGAAAGGTCCACACATCTTCGAAATGCTGAGATTTGCGGACGAGAGCAAGTAACCCAACAGCTATAACGCATCCCTGTCGAGTGATTCGGCTCACAGCCGCTGCGCGCGCTCGATGCTCGATTAGGGGAAGCTGCAGCCCAAAATATCAGGAGAGCCAACGAGCCGTCTCAGTCGGTTGGCCGAATTCCCGTTCTCTGGTGGTGAGAATGGGCGGTGGAAAGTAGGAAAGCCAGGACACGATGGGATGTGTTCGTGATCAGGTACTCATCTGGGACGGTTGTCTTCCAAGTTCCCGAAAGAGCAAATGTCACTGCTTGGAGGACGCTTTTTGTCGAAATCCCAGTGGAAATGATCGCCCCCGCGTCCAGGGCTTCAGGCCGTTCGATGAAATCTCGCAGAGTGACGGCCGGAAAACCTAGCAGCGCCGACTCTTCGCTTATCGTGCCACTGTCAGAAAGCACCAACTTGGCGGACTGTTGGAGCTTCACGTAGTCGTTGAAACCAAATGGTGGGTGGAACTGTAGCTTGTCTTTCAGCCCATCCGATTGTCCTTCCAACCGTTTACGTGTGCGGGGGTGCGTTGAGACAAGCATCGGTAGCTCATACTTATCGACGATCTGACCGAGCGCCTCCAGAACCGAGGTCAGGCGTCCTGGAGCATCCACGTTTTCTTCCCGGTGCATGCTGACCAAGAAGTAGCCACGTTCTTTCAATCCCATTCGCGTCAATACCTCGCTACGAGCGATTGACTCCGCATTCTCGGCTAGGACTTCATGCATCGGCGAGCCTGTGAGGAGAATGCGAGACGGATGGATCCCCTCAGCGAGCAAATTTCGTCGAGCGTGTTCTGTATACACGAGGTTATAGTCGGAAATGTGATCCACGAGACGACGATTGATCTCCTCAGGAACGTTTTCATCGAACGATCTGTTGCCAGCCTCCATATGGTAGACGGGTAT
The DNA here is from genome assembly GCF_004403275.1 of Cryobacterium sp. TMT4-10. Lineage (NCBI taxonomy): Bacteria > Bacillati > Actinomycetota > Actinomycetes > Micrococcales > Microbacteriaceae > Cryobacterium > Cryobacterium sp. TMT4-10. The sequence goes on along the minus strand of NZ_SOGU01000066.1, from coordinate 41,749 downwards.
CTTCATTCTCTTTGCAATGAGCGCTGATATGGAGCTGTTTGTATCGCCCAGTATTACCAGCGCATCCGGGCGTTGCTCGGCTAGGACAGCCTCCGTCTTGATCAGAACTGATCCGAGCACTGTGCCGAGCGAAGTCGTATCAACTCCGAGAAAGATATCGGGAGATCGCAATCCCAAGTCCTCAAAGAAGATCTCGTTCAACTCATAGTCGTAATTCTGACCGGTGTGCACCAGCACATGTTCAGTGAAGGCGTCCAGGAGCTTGATTGTCGGTGCCAGGCGGATTATCTCCGGACGCGTGCCCACTATGGTCACGACCTTGAGCTTGTTCGTCGCCCCCGAAGAATTGCTCAAGAGTTTGCCGCCCGTCATCACGCCTTGGACCATTGTGCGATTTCGTCCCTGACCTCAGGGATGGTCAGGAGCAGCTCCTCGACTCCGTCCACGTCCAACCGTTCCGTCGTGTGGGAGTCGTAGTCGCGGAACATTTCGAGCCCCTCAGTGCCTTCTTCGAAGTACGGCTCATAGTTGAGGTCACGACTGTCGGGATTGATACGGAAGTAGTCACCCATATCGTCTGCTCGTGCAAGCTCTGCACCACTTGCCAAACATTCGGATAGCTTCTCCGCGTGTCTTGTGCCGATAACGCTCACATTCGGACGGACGCCGAACAGATGACCGAGAGCCTCCACCAAGTCCCCGATGGTGCATGATGGGGCCTTTCGAATGAAAAGATCCCCCTGACTCGCATTAACAAAGGCATGCTCAACTAGTTCGACTGAACCGACCAAGGACATCATGAAACGCGTCATCGAAGGATCAGTGACCGTGATCTGCTTTGACTGCGTGATCTGCCGAATGAACAGGGGGATCACAGAGCCTCTGGAGTACATCACGTTGCCGTAACGCACGCACGACACCGTCGTCACCGCGTTCGGGTTGTTGAGGCCATGGGATTGGGCCACCTTTTCCATCATGGCCTTGCTCATGCCCATGGCATTGATTGGGTAAACAGCCTTGTCAGTACTCAGGCAAACAAGTGACTTGACTCCATGGGTTTCACTTGCCCGAATGACATTCTCGCTGCCGAGGATATTGGTCCTGACAGCTTCAAGCGGAAAGAATTCACAGGATGGCACTTGTTTCAAGGCTGCAGCGTGGAATACATAGTCAACATCGCGAGTGGCTCGATCAACGCTCAGGTAGTCACGGACATCGCCGACGTAAAATCTCAGCCGAGAGTCACCGAATTTGTGACGCATCGCATCCTGCTTGGCTTCATCTCTGCTCAGCACACGTACCTCGGACGCTCCCCGGCCAAGCAGCGCCTCAGTCACCGTCTGACCGAAGGAGCCGGTACCACCCGTTATGAGGATTCGCTTTCCCTCGTAGTCAGGTTTCATAGCCATTTTTCCCCCAGGTATCTTTGTTGCCCTATCAGACGGCGCGCGGCCCCCGCGGGCCCATTGCGCCTCATCACCAAGAACTAAAGCCACGTTGACGTTCGAGTTCCCTCACCCTGATAATCAAGGCCATTGACATTCTCCCACAGGCACACCGAGCTGCCCGCCTGTCATAACTCTGCAGGTCCGATAGCTTGGATATATGAATATGAAGGTACTGGTTCTCGGTGGCGCCGGCATGTTGGGAAGCGCAATAGTTCGCCGACTTGAACAATTCGATATGCAGGCCACCGTTACTGGCCGAAGCGCCGCACCCTCATCAGCCCTGATCAGCCGAGTCCAATTCGCAGTGGGCGATCGTGGCTTGCAGTCCCTCCTCCAGAGCTACGGTTCAGGGGACGTCGTCGTCAACTGCATCGGTCTGATCAAGCACCACTTGGATGATGCCGATAGGCAACTTCGATTGGACGCTATCCGGGTAAACGCGGAATTCCCTTATGTCCTGGCTGAAATCGCAGAACGCCAAGGCTTCCGCGTAATTCAAATCGCAACCGATTGCGTCTACTCCGGATCACGAGGCTCCTACGTCGAGACTTCGGTCCACGACGCGAATGACGTATACGGGAAAACAAAGAGTCTCGGTGAAGTTCCGAGTCCTCACTTCCTGAACTTGCGTTGTTCAATAATCGGCCGTGAGCTCGCTGGGAGCACATCGCTCATCGAGTGGATCCTCTCACAGCCGGCACAAGGTACTATCCGCGGGTTCACCGACCACCATTGGAACGGTCTGACCACGGACACCTTCGCCAGCATCGCAGTTGGACTTATTTCTTCCCGAACTGAACTTTCAGGAACCTTCCACGTGATCCCGGCAGATCAGGTAACGAAGAACGAATTGGTTCAGTTAGTTCTACGGCGATTCGGGAGAGAAGACGTCACAGTGGTTCCCACTGTGACGGGGAACGCAGTCGATCGCACGCTTGCCACACTTCACCCCGAAACGAACAACGCGTTATGGGACCTCAGTGAGTTCTCCGGACCCCCCACAATTGAACAAATGGTTCTATCTCTCGCATAGTGCCGGGTGGAAGCGTTGCCCGTGAGCTAGGCATTTACGCGAGAGCCACTGAAACGGCTGAAAGTGCTGAAAGTGCTGAAGGCACGAGTGACATTCGCAGCAAGCACCGCCGACGAGAGGTTCTCCTCGTAGTAGAAGCGTCCGAGCTTTGCCATATCACCACGTTGAGAATCTGACAGAGACGCCATTTCCAAGATCTTTGCCGCAAGTGATTCAGCACTGCCCGGCTCGGCGATGAGACCCGCACCACTTTCCTGGATCAGCTGAGCGCCGTCACCCGAAATTTGCCCGATGATAGGCACGCACGAGGCGAGGAGCGATGTAATTTTGCTGGGCATCGTGTATTTGAGGAACTTGCGCTCCGCGAGTGACACAAGCTGAACCTGCGCAGTGGCCATGTATCCAGGAACAAGTTGTTTGTCGACTCGCCCCACGAAATCTACGTTCTTGAGCCCCAAGGCAGCTACACGAGCCTCCAGCTTCGGCCTTGCAATTCCGTCACCAACAACCACGATGTTGATGTCACCGTGCGATCGAATGATCGCCGCCGCGTCGATGAGGCTTTCTAGACCCTGCACGTCTCCGACGGCGCCCGCGTACATGACCGTGAACCGGTCCCTCCATGGAACATCCGGAATTTGTGACGGGCTGAGTTCACTCAAAGGATAAAAGACACTCTCATCGGTCGGATTTGGTGCGTTGACAACGCGCTGCGGATCCAACCGAGGGTTGCGGTCAAGGAGCAGATCCCGAGCCCCCGGAGAACTGACACCGACGAACCCCGCCCGGTCCTCCATCAGGCGGACCAATCCCGACAACATCGTCGACGCTGCCTTCCCAATGAGACCGCCAGGAAACATTCCACTGTCGATAAGCGAATCCGGCCAGAGATCCTGAACTTGCAGGAAGTAGGGCGTTCTCCCCCACCGTGAATGAGCCAGGAGCGGCAGGGAGACGGTGATTGGAGAGTTGTACACCCAGATTCCGTCTACGTTCTTTAGAGCTGAATGACTCAACAAAGTCGCCGACGCAGCGAAGGTTGCGTAGTTCGCAATCCGGCCAAGGCTTGACGAGTTGTGGCTGGGATAGAGAGGAACCCGCGTCAGCGAATACCCGGCCTCCCGGGTGACGGTTCGGAGTCGCTGAGGGTATCCCGGGTAAATGCGCCCGGATGGGTAGTTGGGGAAACCCGTCAGAACCGATACCTCATGGCCGGCTGCAACGAACTCTCGACTGTAAATTCCCGGTATGGCGCCGCCGCCCGGCTCGGGATCAAACCACTGCGATAACACACCAATTCTCAATGGACACGCTCCGTCGCTGTTTCAAAAACCTCTGCAAGGTACGAGTTCTTCTCAAGACCAACCGACCGAGCCCAGGATGCATCTTGGGCCTGACCGAGCCACATGAGCTCAACTCGACGGACTGGTCCCCTGAGCGACGGAATGAAAGAGCCGAACAGATAGCCACCAGCGATGAGCGCTCGACAAAACCCTGCCGGCAACCGTCGTGGACTCCTCCCACCTGCCAGTTCAAGCACGGAAGATGTCGTCATTCCCTCCCACGGTTGCAGGACGATGCTTGGTACGCTCCCCTTGTGTGCACCCACGCTGACCACGAACTCCACCAGCCCTTTGACGGAACTCACACCTGTCGGTCGGTCCCCCGGGTTCGCGACGGACGCCACTGGTGACTGCGCGAGACGCCGGAGGCGCCCCGTCGTGGTCCTCCCCGCCCCCTGGACGGACGTGGCGCGAAGAATCACTAGCCCCGGAGAGTCGCGGTGCTGCCCATCTCTGACACCGGCCAATAGGGCGGCCTCACCCAGCGCCTTTGACGACGAATAGGGGGAGAGCGGACTTGTCGTGGCGGTCTCATCCAGCACCTTCCGCCGTCCCTGAACTGAGGACGAGCTGAGATGGATCAGCCTCTGCACCTGTGCACGTTCCGCGGCTAGGAGGATCGCAGCAGGAAGAAGCGCGTTGGCCCCGAAAAGAGATTCGCTCGCGCTGGCGCACGGAGAAGCGAGACCAGCCGCGTTCACAACGACGTCCGCTCCCATCATCTCTGCCGCGAGGGAGGCGATGACATCCGAACTTTGCGCCAACAATTCAAGCGTTTCCAGAGCTGTTGCGTTGGGGTTCAGGCGCAATCTGGGCGCGGTCACAGTATCTACTTGAAAACCCTGCAAACGCAGTCCCTCCACCAACGCCGAACCGATGAACCCCGTACCACCAACGACTACCCAGTGCACTGGCACGAACCCCCCATGCTCATATGAATCGACAGGCAGCCATCCGTCCGTCCTCGGAGCTTCAGGCTCCCTGCCTCTCGCCCCTAATACGAGCGGAAGCGACAGGTAGACGGCTGCGACGAAACCGATTCCCGAGGCTGCGACGGAACCTGATGCCACCGAACCAACGAGGCTGAATAGCCCGACCACACTCGCAGTTAGCGTGCCTGTCGTCACGACGAAAGCAGTGTTCAGATGGCTCAAGCCTGTATCGGTGAGTCGCTGGTACACGTGAGAACGATGAGCTTGCTGCCATTCCTCGCCGGCTAGGACGCGTCTGACAAGAGTGAACGCAGTGTCAGCCAAGTAGACAACGAGCGGTGCCATGACCGCTATCGGTGCGACGCCGTCCAGGACTGCGGTGATCGCCGTGATCCCGATGGCACCGCCGAGGAGATAGCTGCCGACATCGCCCAAGAACATGCGGTTTTGCGTCAGGTTCCACGGCAAGAAAGCGGCAAACGAAACTGCGATCACGAGCCCGGTTGCCAACAGCCAGGGCCTTTCGGTCAGCACGCCGATGAGCGCGAATGCCGATCCGACAGCAGCCCCGTGCAGAGCTGATATGCCGTTGATACCATCCATGAAGTTCGCGGCATTCGTGTAACCCGCCAAGGCGACGGCACCAAGGGGAACCCACCACAGGGCCGAACCGGAGTGCCACACGAGAGCGGATGTCGCCACCGCACCAACTGCGAGTTGCACCGAGGCGCGTGTCAGGATGCGCACTCCACGCAGATCCTCGAAGAGGCCAAGGAGTGCCAAAGCGACGCCGGCCAGTCCGATCACCAGGAGTTCGAACATCCAGGGTCGTAGGAACGAGAACAGGGCGGACATCCCGATGAGAAAGCCGAGGAGCGGGGCGATACCAGCACCCCGTAGGACCGGTACAGAGTGCGACGAGCGTTCATTGGGAACATCAACAACTCTAAGACGGGTGAGAATCGGTCGCAGGAGTAGCGGCGCTGTTGCGCTCACTAGGAAGGCACACGAGATCGCAACCCAACCAGCGATCGTCATCGGGCGGAGTCCTGCAGCACCGGGTGTTGGCTCTCGACGCACCTCTCGGACCAACGAACTTTGTCCAGGCTTTCGGGGGAGATCGGCGGAATCTCGGCGTGCGAGATCTTGGGGTGGACGGGGCGATCGCCTCTCTCGTTTTCACCGATGAGTTCTTCGTGCATCTTCTCGCCCGGGCGCAGTCCGGTGAATACGATATCGATGTCCTTGCCGGACATCTCGATCATGCGCTCTGCGACGTCCAGGATTCTCACGGGCTCTCCCATGTCGAGAATGAGGACCTCGGCAGGGCGACCAATGCCGCCGGCTTGTATGACCAACTGGCAGGCTTCGGGAATGGTCATGAAGAAACGAGTCACGTCCGGGTGGGTGATCGTCAGCGGTCCCCCCGCTTCGATCAGGGTGGTGAAGGTGGGCAGCATCGAACCTCGGCTGCCGATGACGTTGCCGAAACGCACGGAGAGGTAGGCGCGGCCGGTTTCCTGCGCGGCCCAGGCGGTGAGCTTCTCGGCGACGCGCTTGGAATGACCCAGTACGCTCGTGGGATTCGCGGCTTTGTCCGTAGAAATGTTCACGAACGTCGTGACCCCGACCGCTTGGGCGGCCTCAAGCACGTTGAGGGTGCCGAGCACATTTGTTTTCCATGCCTCGTCAGGGTATTGCTCGAGCATGGGCAAGTGTTTGAGTGCTGCTGCGTGGAAAACCACCTCGGGCCGCCGCTCGGTGAAAATAGCGTTCAGGGCCTCGGCATCGCGGATATCTGCGAGCACAACATCCTTGGTGTCGAGAAGCCCGTGGCCAAGGATCGAGATCTGGGTGCCCTGCAGTCCCGTCTCATCGCGGTCGAGCATGATGAGTTCGCTCGGGCCGAACTTAGCGATCTGTCGGCAGAGTTCAGAGCCGATGGAACCGCCGGCACCCGTCACGAGCACCCGCTTGCCCGCCAGATACCCGGCGATCGACGCGACGTGAGTATCGACGGGGTGGCGTCCGATCAGGTCTTCGATCGCGATTCCGCGAAGATCGTGCAGGCGAGACTTGCCACTGAGTAGTTCCTCAAGGGGTGGAAGGACCAGGACCTTGAGATGTGCGATCTTTGCCGCGTCGGTGATCGCACGCAGCAAAGTGGCATCGGCCTTGGCAATGGCCACGACCAGTGCGGTTGCTCCGGTAGCTTCCGCTGCGGCGGAGAGCGCGACGCGCGAACCCACCACGCGAACTCCATGGAGCCAGAGATTGCGCTTGAGCGGATCGTCGTCGATGATCCCCACCGGCAGGAATGGCGAGTTGCGGTCGGTGGTCATACGGCGAGCAATCGACGCTCCCATATAACCGCCACCGAAAATGAGGGCCTTCTGAATGTCATCCTTCTGGACCACGGACCGTTCCACGAGCAGGCGCTTGATGTAACGCACTCCGCCCATCAGGACGAAGGCCATCGGCAGCGCAATCAAGACCGTGCTGCGGGGGATGCCCACTGCGGTTCCGGCGACGGCGACCGGGATGCCGAGAACGACCGCTGCGACAAGTACGACCCCGAGCAGCGCTCGCACCTCGGAGAAGCTGCCGTAAATGTGACGCCCTTGATAAAGGTGGTTGGCACCGCCCGCCAGGAACTGGACGAGGCACGCAGCTGCGCACAGTGCCAGGAGCGGCGGCAGGTCAACCAGTTGCACGTCGAACTCATAGCGAAAAATCTCCGCCGTGAGCAAGGCGACAACCAATGCCCCCGCATCGAACGCATACTGAGTCCCGAACCGAACCAGTGGCACGGACCCGTGCAGCTCCTGCATTCTCGTCGTTGCAAAATCACTTATTGCCACGTTGCGCCCCCATCACCCGACTTGCTCATCGCGTCCCCCACCCACAGCCAGACGGTTCCATCGGCACTTGCGACCGCCAGGTCTCCCGGCGTAATTGTCGCCTCACGGCATCCGGTCGGCGTAAGCGCGCCGTCGACTGCATCCGACGTCGCGAGTACCCGGGCGCCCGGGCAGTCCACCTGCTGGGCGGCGACAATGATGTAGCCATCGTCGCTGACGGTCAGATTCGCGGCACCGGAAAGCGCGACCCCGGGCCCGTACTGAGCGGCACCATCGCTGGTGCGAAAGAGTGTGCCGTCTGAGCAGAGGAGCGCAGCAGCCGAGTCGGTACGGGGCGCGAGTGCGATGACAGTCGGGCACGGAGCTGTAAATGCTCCGCTGGGGCTATGCACGGTGGCCCGGTCTGCTGGGTCCACGTACCAGTTCGCTCCGACCCGATCAGGGTATTCCTGCCACTGGTCCCCGGCCACGAAAGTAGTCACGCGTTGCGGCGTGCAGTCCCCAGCCGTGAGCGTGACCAAAGATACCTCGGTCTTGCTGGAAACGTAGAGCGAAAGAATGGAAGAGGCGTCAGTGCCCTTCGACGCGTCAAAAGTTGTCCAGGTTTCGCCGGCGTCGGTGGAAAGTTCCGGGTTCGCGGTGGTGGCGGGGCAGGCGCCGGTAGTGGCTCGCCAGACCGTGGTCGCGCTGAACGCTGTGAGGATGCGCGTGGGTGCTGGGGTTTCGATCGCGAGGGCCTTGACAGGTTTTGCCTCGGGCGCTTCGGTCTCCGCGGGCTCGGCGGTCGGCCTTGTGGTTTCGATTGGCGCCACAATGGAACCCGCGTTGGCCGATGGCTTGGTGTCCTTGAGCGCGACGGAGACCAGCGCCACGTCAAAGAGCAAAAACGCAGCCAAGCCAGCGACGAGCAGACGTCGGCGAAGCACGGTGTTGCGATTCTTACGAACTTTTGTTTTGGGTCCCCCCATGGCTTTCATTACTCCCGCACTACCCTGGCAGCTCTGTGGAACAGCGCCGTGACCGCATTGATTGCGGGCACGAGCTGCCGCGCCGACTCGACGTATACCTCGTCACTTTGGCGGTAGGGGTCTACCACATCGTCGTCATCGGCGGACACCAGCGGGGCGACGGCGCCGCGCTGGGAGGCGGCCAACCCAATCAGGGTGGAGAGACGCCCGGCCACGTCGTCGAGGGGGAGAGCTGCGGCCCCATCTAGGTCGTCATCGGTGAGCTCGGCGATGAGCCTCGCGAATTCGCGGATCGTGAACGTGTAGCGGATAGCGCGCGGCATGAGTTCGACAATGGCGCGACGGTGCTCGCGGGACATCGCGAATACCAGGTCAGCGGATTGCAGATGCTGCTCAGTGAGTTCCTGCGCCACGTGAGCAGACGGATCGCCGCCAAAGTGCCGGGAGAGGTCCGCCGCTTGCTCGGGCATACCCTGCCCGGTCAGCCCGATGGTTCCGGCACTGGCCAGCTGCACTTGAGGCCACGACGCCAGGCCGACGCGCAGGAGCTGTTCGGCCAGCGGCGACCGGCAAATGTTGCCCGAACAGACAGTCAGAATCGAGAAGGTCTGCATCAGGCAGTTCTCCGACGTGCCTTGCGCATGCTGACCCGAGCGACGGACACCCCGGCTCCGGCTGCGTCGTTCTCTTCTTCGTGGGCCGCGCCGTAGCTGTACTGGCCGTAACCGTAGGAGTCGGGTCCCTTGGTGGGAAGCATGGTGATGACCATGCCGACCAGGCGGCTGCCCGCTCGCTCGAGGGCATTCAGTGCACTCGTCAGCTCGTTGCGCTTCGTGCGGCCCGAGGCCACCACCATGATGGCACCGCCGCAAAGTTTGCTCAGCACGGCGGCATCCGTCACCAGCAAGAGTGGTGGGGCGTCGATCAGCACCACGTCGAACTCGGCGGTGAGCGTGCCGAGCAAGCGGGCCATGGCGGCGGAGCCGAGGAGTTCGCTCGGGTTCGGGGGAACACGGCCGCTGGGCAGCACGAACAGTTTGTTCTTGCCCCACTTCTGCAGCACATCGGCGAGCTCGGCTCGGCCGATCAGAACGTCGGTGAGGCCCACGCCACCCTCGATGCCCATATACTCAGCCACGCGCGGCAGTCGCAGGTCGCCGTCGATCAAAGCGACGCGGGCGCCGGTCTCGGCGAGCGCAATGGCCAGGTTGGCCGTGGTCGTGCTCTTACCCTCACCGGGCACCGAACTGGTGACGACGAAGCTGCGTGGTCCGCCCTCGATGTTCACGAACTGGAGGTTGGTGCGCAGGCTGCGGAACGATTCGGCCCGCGGGTTCTTCGGGTCTGAGTGCACGACCAGGGGACGAAGGCTCGCCCCGGGGTCATTGGTGATGCCGCCGAGCATGGGCGAATCGGTTACGAGCTCGATGTCGTGCAGGCTGTGGATTCGAGTGTCGAGCACGTTGCGGAGCACGGCGAGGCCGATGCCGACCGTGAGACCGAGCAGCAGACCGAGGGCGATGTTCAACGGAACGTTCGGGCTGGCCGGTTTGGTCGGCACGATCGCGGGCTGGATCGTCTCGATCTTCACCGGGCTGGCCGCTTCGCCGTCGGGCTTCTCAAGCCGGTCGACGACGATCTTGCTGAAATTCTGCCCAACCGAGTTGGCGATCTTGGCGGCGAGTTCAGGGTCGCTGTTGCTGACCGTTACATTGATGAGCACTGTGTTGAGAGGAGACGCCGACGTGACCGTTGAAGCGAGTTGCGCCGCGGTGACGTCGAGCTTCAGCTCCTTGATGACCTCGTTGAGAACGATCGCGCTGTTGACGACGTCGACGTAGGACGTGACGGCCTGCCGCGCGAAGCTCGTGCCTTGCACTAAGTCGGTTGTCCCTGCGCCGGATGCAGCCTGCACCGAGACGTAGAGTTGGGTGCTGGCGACGTACTTCGGGGTGGTGGCGATGGCCGCCCCTGCCGCTGCGGCAATGCCGAACAGGGTGCAAGCGAGAATCAGGATCCAACTTTTGTGAAAGATTCTGAGGTAGTCCTTGAGCTCCACGAGCGTTCCTTCGGTAGTGCTGGGCACGAAGGAACCGCTGGAATTGCGTTCCCCCCTCCGCTATCTTTACACACGGACCGAACGTGCTATCCCCATTGGGGTGTGATAACCCTCAGTTACTGCGTTTTCGTCTCTGCAGCGGCGGTTCATGGGGGCCTTCAGGCCTCCTGCAGGAGACCCTCCGGCGTGACCACCAGCATGTGGGGAGTGGCCGCGTCGATCACGATCGACGCGATGATGGGCCGGTCGGCGGGGAGCAACCGTGCCGTGAGGCGGCCGGAGGCGAGCACGTTCAACTCGTCCGCGACCGCGGCGACGACGACGGCCATCTGGGCGGGCTGGTGGTCGCCGCTGTCGTCGAGCAGGGTCACCTCGACGCCGCGCAGACGGGCGGCGCGGGTGGCCGATACGACCGGCTCCACGAATAGGGCGCGGGCCCGCATGGCGTCGCGGAGGGTGGCCTCGACCAGCAGACATTCCGTGCGCACCTCGGGGCTCAGCTCGGTGCTCTGCGCGAGCCGGTCGAGGGTGGGGCGGGAGAGCACGTTCACCCGGGCGAGCTGCGACTCGCGCTCCTCTATCGCGGCCACGGCTGTGGCCGATGCGGCGCCGTTCAGGGCCCGCTCGTGGTTCAGCACGGACAGCGCCTGGGTGGACCGCGCCAGCCCCACGGCGAACAGGCTGCCGGCGAGCAGCGTTCCGGCATGGCGGCTGACCATCACCAGGCCCTCGGCCACGGTCAGATCGTTGGCGATCGACCACACGATGGCGATCGCGGACATGAGTGCGTAGCCGAGCCAGGCCAGGCCGGAGCGGCCCCTCACGGCGAGCACGAGTAGGAGCAGGGTGATCGCGCCGAGGTACCAGTGCCCGAACGGCGTGGGATTCGCCGGCGTCATCGGGAACGAGACCAGTGCCGCGGATGCCGCGCACAAGGCGACGACCGCTGCGGCCCTGATGCGGGTCATTTGATTGATGTACGCGCGGGCCATGATGAGGGCGGCGAGCACCAGGGCGACGAAACCGAGGACCTCCCCCGGCAGGGTCGCCACCGGTTCGTCGTCACCGAAGGCGAGCAGGGCGTGCACGAGGACGAAGAGTGCGAGGATGGCGAAGTTCACCGGGCTCGGCAGGCGCACGCGTTTGGGCGCGAGTGAGTTGGGCGGGTCTGGGATGGTCGGGTCTGGGGCGGTCGGCTCTGGGGCGGTCGGCTCTGGGCGCGTCAGGACAGCGGCGGGGGCGGGGTGGACAAGGGTCGCCAGAGCTGCGGGCGCAGCGCCGGCGGGCGTGGCCGCGGCAGGGACGCCCGCGGGCCGGGGCTCCGGCGTCCAGGACACCTCCACCTCGGTGCCGGCCCCCGGGCGGGACCGCACCGAGGCCGCGCCGCCGGTCAACCGCTCCATCCGGCCGATGATGCTCTGCGTGATGCCGAGGCGCTCGGCGGGCACCCGGGACGGGTCGAAGCCGGCGCCGTCGTCGTGCACGAGCACCCGGATGCCGCCGCGTCGACCCTGCACGGTGACGGTGCGGACGACCTGGCGGCCCTGCCCGCGTCCGGCCGCGGCGACCGAATTGCGCAGCGCCTCGCCGACGGCGTCGAGCAGGGCGGTCACTGCCACGGCGGGTATGCGGAGGGTGTCGGACAGGTCGGAGTGCACCGCGGCATCCGGTGCCAGGTCTGCCGCCAGCTGCTCGAGCGAGTCGACCAGTTCGTGGCCAGTGGTGGGGAAGCCCGGGCTGACCGTGGGTGCGCGGAGGGCGTCGAGGCGGGTCAGCGTGGTCTGCGCATGACGGGCGAGGGTGAGGGTGGGGATACCGCCGCGGCCGGCCATCAGCAGGGTGGAGATGACGCTGTCGTGCACGAGCGCGTCGATGGTCAGGCGCACCCGCTTGCGCGCCACCTGGGCGGCCCGGGCGGCCCGGTCGGCGCGCATCACCCGGGCGGCGGCGTCGACCTGGGCGGCCCGGCGCCGGGTGATCGCGGTCAGGCCGACGAAGACCGTAATCATCAGCAGGGAGTACAGAGCGTCTTCGACGCCCACCAGAAACGGTTGCGAATCGGTCGTGGTGGCGGCCCGCAGCAGTCCGCTCGCCGTGCAGACTACGACCGTGTAGGCCCAGCCGATCCGGTCACGGGTGGCCACAGCCACGGCCATGGCGGGGATTCCGGTGAAGGAGATCACCCAGGGGATGTCGGAGGCCCCGGTGGTGAGGGGTTCGGCGCGCACGACCAGCCAGAACCCGAGGATGACCAGGAACACGACCCCGTCGGCCAGGGCGAGGGCGCGCAACAGGCGCAGCGGCGCCCCTCTGGAGAGCAGGCCGATCAGTATCGGGAGGCCGAAGACCAGCAGGAAGGCCAGCAGCGACAGGGCAGGTGCGGGGCGCCAGGCCTGGTCGAGGTAGGTGCCCAGGCAGAGCAGGCCGAAGGCCAGTGCGGCGACACCCATGGCGCCGTAGAGCACGCGCGCGTGCCGCTCGACCGCGGTCGGAGCTGGCGGCACCTTGCGCGTGCGAGCGGTCACGACTGGCCGGGGATGGGCAGGATGCCGTCTTCCAGCGCGCGCTTGTAGAGGTCGATCTTCGTGTTGGCGGGGCGGCCCACCCGCTCATACTTGGTGCGCACCCGACGGATGTAGTCGATCACCGTGGCCTCTGACAGTCCCATCCGCGACGCCACCAGGGGCGCCTTCGCGCCCGCCGCGTAGAGGGAGAGCGCCTCGCGCTCCCGGTTGCTCAGCCCGGCATCGGCCAGGTCAGGGTCACCGTCGAGGGCCGCTGCCCACTCCGTGGACGCGATCGTCTCCCCCGCCGCCGCGCGCGTGACCGCGTCGAGCAGCACCGCGGTCGGCTCGGACTTGCGCACCACGCCGAGCACGCCGCTGCGCGCGGCGTGCCGCATCAGCACCTCGTCATCACCGCCGGTGAAAGCGAGCACGGCGGCCCCCGCGGCGCGCAGCCGATCCACGTTGCTGCCCACCAGGGATCCGTCGGACAACCGCAGGTCGAGGATGACCAGGTCGACCTGCTGGTCCTGCGAGGCAGCGAATTCGAGCAGCTCGGTCACGGTCGCGACGGTGCCGACGACCTCGATTTCGGGGATGGTGGAGAAGAGGTTTGCGAAGCCGCGGGCGACGATCTCGTGGTCATCGATCAGGGCGACTCGGAAGCGGGACATCAGGTTCCTTGCATGGGTGGTGCTCGGCGATGGCGGGTTTGGTTGTCTTGTTGAGCCGTGTGACCGGCTGTTCTGGTGCGGCTTGCTGCGGTTCTGGTGCGGTTTCGCTGCCAGTTTTGCACAGGATTCGGGCGGCCCGCGCAGTACCCCCGTTGGGGTGCCACAGAAAGTGACGGCTGGTGAGGCGGGAAAAACGCGCCTACGTTGTAGTTGGGAAATCAACCGGGGGGTTGGTGGGGCGCTCACGACTCAGTGTCGTTTGAGCGCCCCCTCTCCCTTGTTTTCCTTGGTTTGATTTGTCCACATCAGGTTCTAACCCAAATATGGGACATATTGATTCAAGATCCCATATACGGGAATGACTCATGTATAGTACCGGATATGCGACAGCTGCTGGACGACATCCGAGCCAGCGTCGGCCTTGACCGGCGGGCGCTCGCACTACGCTCCGGCGTGTCCAAATCCACGATCTACCGCATCGAAGGCGCGCAAGTCGACCCCTCCGTCGGCACGCTCCGAGAACTCGCCCTGGCCGCCGGTTTCGACCTGGACATCAGTCTCGCTCCGCTCTCGGACGTCAACGCCGCGCGGGCTGCCCGGGAAATCCTGGCTGGGCCGGCGACCGGCGAAAAGGACAAGGCCGTCGCCGACTGGGAGGCCCGATTGCACCGCTGGGTGCCAAACGGTGACCCCGTCGAAATCGCTCGCACTGCCGGCGTGAGCTCCTCCCTGTTGAAACGCGCCGGCGCAACATATCTGTGCGGCAGCGTGGACGAGCTCAAGATCGCGGCGGCCGCCAGCGCCGGCGAGACGCCATGGATCCTGTCCGGGCTCAGCGGCATCAGAAGGCTGAACCCCGACACGAACGACCCCGCGGCCGGACCGTCCGTGGTCTACACCGCCGACCCGCATCGCCTGGTTCGCCGCCTGGCCCACATGGCACTGTGCCGACCGGAGGAGGCCGACCTCATCGTCGTCCCGTACACGGCCGACTTGGACGTGGACGCGTTCCTCGACGACGGCATCCGGGTGGTCGCCCCCATCCAGACCCTGGTGGACGCATTCGGCATCGGCGGTGCGCTCGCAGACGAAGCCGAAACCATTGCACGGAGCTGGTGAACCATGACCGACACACCCAACCACTGGGCCCGAGGGTCCAACCAGTACCAGAAGCGTTCGAAGCCGCCGCAGCCACGACCTGAGCTGCCGGGGAGCTCCCTGCCCCGCAGCGTGGTCAATCAGCAGCGCGCGGCGACAGGAATCGTGTGGGACTCCGCATCCGTTGCCTGGGACCTGCTCCCACAGTCGGCCACCGACCGCGCCCGCGCCCGGTTTCGGGCCGCCCTCCCGGAGTACATCTGGGATGCGGCGTCGCTGGAAGGCAACCCGTACACCCTGCCCGAGGTGCAGACCCTCCTCGAAGGCGTCACGGTGAGCGGGCACCGGGTCTATGACCAGAACCAGATCCTCGCCCTCCAGGAGGCGTTCAACTATGTTGACACGCTCGTCGGCGACGGTACTTTCGCCCTCACCAAAGACGTGAGCGACGAAGTGCACCGCCGCGTGGCCGTGCATGAAGAAATCGAGTCAGGCCATTTTCGAGGAGAGGGCAACGTCACCGGCGGAGGCCTTGTCGGGCTGGGTGATTTGGGAACCTACCAGGCGTCCCCTCCTGGAGAGCACGGGGAGACTCTGATTGACGAGCACGACCGCCTCCTCCGTTACCTCTACACCCTGCCGGACGCGCGCGAGCAAGCCATCACGTACTTCTGTGCCGCCACCCGGGCCCAGTTCTACTTCGACGGCAACAAACGCACGTCCCGGCTGATGATGGCCGGCCACCTCATGGCGTCGGGATTCGACGCCATCTCGGTGTCTGCTCGACGCAGACTCGAATACAACGAGCACCTCAGCACCCTCTTCGACACCGGGGACGCCACCACGCTGATGGCCTTCATCATCGACTGCCGGCCCGAGGCCTGACGGTCTCCCCAGGCCAGGTCAGGCCTGCACGGAACGCCGGCGGTTGTTGAGCACGCCGCCGCTCTCCTCGAGGTAGCACGAGCCGCAGAGGGACTCGTAGGTGACCTGCTCGCCGTCGATCGCCACCTGGGCGCCGTCGAAGACGAAGACGCCGTCGATCTGGCGCCCGTTGAACACGGCCTTCCGGCCGCAGCGGCAGATGGTCTTAAGCTCCTCGAGGCTGTGCGCCACCTCGAGCAGCCGGCGGCTGCCGGGAAAGGCCACGGTCTGAAAATCGGTGCGGATGCCGTACGCCAGCACCGGGATGTTCTGAAGAATCGCGATCCGCAGCAGGTCGTCGACCTGCGACTCGGTCAAAAACTGGGCCTCGTCCACGAGCAGGCAGCTCACGTCGAGGCCGGTGGCGGAGAGCACCTCGGCGCGGTGCTGCTGGAAGGAGGCGTAGGCATCCGTCTCGGGGGTGAGCAGGTAGTCGACTCCCCGGGTGACGCCCAGGCGCGAGAGGATGCCGCGGTCGCCCTTGGTGTCGACCGACGGCTTGGTCAGCAGCACCTTGTGGCCGCGTTCCTCATAGTTGTAGGCCGCCTGGAGCATGGACGTGCTCTTGCCGCTGTTCATGGCTCCGTAGCGGAAATACAGTTTGGCCATGCGGTGGGTGCCCCCTCGGCTGCTCGTGCTCGGGTCGTGCTGGGTCGCTGGTGAAAACCTACTTCAGCGTACTGGGCGGTTGCGGAGGCGGGCCCTCGACGCCGGGCGGCGGTCGCCGAAGTCGAGCATCACCAGCGGGCGGCTGATCGTGACCCGCACCCGCGGGAACACGACCCGGAACACGGCCAGGTAGGGGCGGAGCAGGGCGCGGGCCTGGCCGGCGGGCAGGTCGAGTCCGGCCTGGATCGTGACGGTGTCGACGATGCCGGCGGGCACGGGCTGGGGCTGCTCGGCGGGCTCGGGCTGGGTGGGCTCGGGCTGCTCGGCGGGCTGCTCGGGTTCGGCGGGTTGCTCGGGTTCGGCGGGTTGCTCGGGCTCGGCGGGTTGCTCGCTCTTCCCGGCGTGCCCGGGAGCGGCCGGCCGGGCCCCGTCGGCGACCTGCACCACGAGGCTGCGCGGGTCGAAGCCGGGGGCGGCGCAGAGCAGGCTGATCAGGGCGGCGGTGGCGGCGCGCTGGTCGGGTCCGAAGCGCAGGGCGCGGTGCTCGGGGTCGGCGACCACGAAGAGCGGATCCAGGCCGCGCTCGACCAGCCGGGCGCGCTCCCGGGCGATGACGGCGTCCAGCCAGGTCAGGTCGATGTCCTGCACGAGCGAACGGCGCACGCGGGCGGCCAGCTCGTTGGCCCGGGCGATGTCGGCCTTGGTGACCTCGCCGCGTTCGAGCACGTCGGCGAAGAGGGGGAAGACGCCGGTTTCGAGGTCGGCGAGCTGCTGCCCGACCACGGCACGCACGACTCGGCCGCGCGACTCCTCGGTGCGTTCGGCGATGGCGCGGCGGGCATCCGTCTGCCAAGCCAGCAGCAGGCGCACCATGCGGCGGGAGTAGGCGGCCGCGGCCAGGCCAAGGGCCAAAACCGGGGTGACCGACACGACCGCGTAGACGGCCGGCGGCACGGTGATGGCGAGGAACGGGGCCTGCGGCACGGTGACGGCGGCGACGATGACGGATGCCGCCACCGCCGACAGGGTGATCTCCCGCCACGGGCGGTACGGGGCGAGGGCAAGCAGGAGGAGGCCGATGGCGACGGGTCCGAAGTCGTCTTGCAGGAGGGTGTTCGCGCCCCAGCGGGACGCCTGGTCGAGCAGGTAGGCGCTGACGGCGAGGCCGATCATGGCCAGGTGAGAGCCGAGCCGGAACGGCGGCTCGGACGGCCGGGTGCCGATGACGAGGGTGGCGGCCGCGCCGGCGATGGCCAGCAGGGCCAGCCCGACGAGCACCGGATACCGCGACTGGTCGGCCTGCCACGACGTGGCCAGCGCCGCGTAGCCGAAAACGACCGTAGCGATGACCGGAGCGAGCGGCCAGGTGGCGAGGGTGCCCAGCGGGTCGAGCCGCTGCTGGGTGAGGGTGCGCGGGGTGGGCGTCGCGGGGGCGAGCGGGGTGGGGGTGGCCGCGGTGGTGGGGATGGGAGCGGT
Organism: Cryobacterium sp. TMT4-10; assembly: GCF_004403275.1. NCBI lineage: Bacteria > Bacillati > Actinomycetota > Actinomycetes > Micrococcales > Microbacteriaceae > Cryobacterium > Cryobacterium sp. TMT4-10. The sequence goes on along the minus strand of NZ_SOGU01000066.1, from coordinate 23,820 downwards.
TTCGGGGGCGGTGCTGGCGCCGGGGGTGGCGGCGGTCATCGGGGGGCCTGCTCGCCGAGGGTTGCGGCATCCGTCGTGATCGGGTCTGAGATGGGGACCGGCACGTTCAGAAGTACGGATGTGCCCGCGCCGGGGCGGGTGAGGATGCTCACCGAACCACCCAGGCGTTCGATGCGGTGGCGCACGGCCTGGCGCAGGCCGAGGCGGTCGGAGCCGGTTTCGGATTCGGTGAAGCCGCGGCCGGCGTCCATCACCATCAGGGAGATGCTGTCGAGTTCGCTCTCGATCACGACCTCGGCGGCCACGATGCCCGAGTGCAGGATCACGTTGGTCAGGCACTGCTGCACGGCGAGGCCGAGCTCGCGGTCGCTGACCGGGTCGAGGCGGCCGAGGGCGGCGCGCTCCCCCGTGACTTCGACCACGAGGCCGCGATCGCGACTGCGCTCGATGGCGGCGTAGACCTCGCTGGTGAGCCAGGCATCCGTGCCCGCGGACGGCTCAACGCTGCGCTGGTCGGCGTCGGTCAGCCAGTCGGTGCCGCGCAGGGTCTGCAGGGTGGCACGGATGCTGCCGGCCAGGTTCGGGCTGAGCGGGCCGGCGTGCGCGCGGGCGAGCGCGACGAGCTCGGTGAGGGTGGTGTCCTGGGTGCGGGCCAGGGCGCGCTGGTCGAGGTCGTGGCGCAGCAGGCGGGCCCGATCGGCGAGGACGGCCCGGTGCAGGGCGGTCTGGGCCGCGGCCTGGCGGCGGGCGAAATGGGCGAAGAGGAGCACGCCGACGAGGAACAGGTAGGTGGAGATGGTGAAGGGGTCGGGGCTGTAGGGCACCTGCGTCTGGAGGGCGGCGAGCACCGTGACGGCTTCGGCCAGCACGAAGCCGAGGGTGCTCCAGAGCACGCCGGCAAGGGCGCCGGTGCCGGCGCCGCCGACCATGATCAGGGCCAGCTTGGGCAGGGCCACCAGGAACAGGTTCGAGAACGGGAACACGTCGGGCATGCCGAGGATGGTGACCGTGAAGAGGTAGATGCAGCCGCTGCCGACAATCAGGTAGGCGATGGTCAGGGTGACCGTGCGGCGCAGGGAGAGCTCGATCAGGAAGCCGGCCATGGCGAGGAGGGCGAGGATGGTGAACCAGAGGGCGGCGGAGGTTGTGGTGGAGGCGGCGGTGGCGGTGGAGGCGGCGGGGCGGTGGGCGAAGTTCAGGGCCAGCAGGGCGAGCAGTGCGCCGGCGAGGCAGGTGAGTCCGAACCAGTGCGAGGCACGCGCGAGGGCGTGACTGATGGTTCTCGCCACCAGGTGGTCTGGCAAGCCAAGCGTCATTACTGTTCCGTTCGTGTTGGTGCGTGTGGTGCGTGTGGTGCGTGTGGTGCGTGTGGTGCGTGTGGTGCGTGTGGTGCGTGTGGTGCGTGTGGTGCGTGTGGTGCGTGTGGTGCGTGTGGTGCGTGTGGTGCGTGTGGTGCGTGTGGTGCGTGTGGTGCNTGGTGCGTGTGGTGCGTGTGGTGCGTGTGGTGCGTGTGGTGCGTGTGGTGCGTGTGGTGCGTGTGGTGCGTGTGGTGCGTGTGGTGCGTGTGGTGCGTGTGTGTTGGTGTGGTCGCACGTGTGCTGCACCGCGATCTGCGGTACGTTCTGCGGCGCGTTCGTGCGGGTGTGTATCGGTCGAGTATCCCATTTCGGCGGCCGTGTTCCCCGTTCGGGGCGCAAGCTGCCCGTCGTTCTAACCAATTCGACGGAGATTTTGGCGAAAACATGCGTTCTCGCCTGCTGTGCGCCTGATTTGGGCAAAATCTCCGTCGAATTCGTTCGGGGCCGGGGCATCCGCTCGAAGGGTGATGGCCGGGTTGAGGCATCCGGGCGCAGGCGGCTTCCGAGCATACCCCCAGGGGTATACTTGGTGAAGGTTGGCGCGGCAGCGTGCCGCTGGAGTACCGACGACGAAGGGTTCCACCTTGACGACAGCGCTTTTTCTATTCGATGGTGACTGCGGCCTGTGCCAAAACGCAGTCGACCGCATGAAGCGCCGGATCGCGCCGCAGATTGTTTTCGCAACGTACCAGTCGGTCGACCTGGACGCGCTCGGCGTGACCCTGGCGACCTGCCTCGAAGGCCCCGTGCTCGTGCGGGCCGATGGCAGTCACGTGGTCGGTGTGGGCGCGATGGCCGGGATGCTGCTCACGGCTCGCAACCCGTATCCGTTCTTCGGACGCGTAATGATGACCCCGGTCGCTTCCTTGCTGCTCAACCGGGTCCAATCGGTGTTCTACCGAAACCGCCACCGTCTGCCGGGCGGCACGGAAACGTGCCGGATTCCCCAGGTCTGACGCCGCGCCGATCTGGGCCGGTCGCCGCCGAATTCGTTCGGGGCGGGGCATTCGTTCGCGGCCTGTTCGCCGGAGTCGGGGCGGTCGGTCAGAAGAGAGTCGGGCTCAACTCGGGCGGGAGCTCCTCGGCGATCAGTGAGCGCCGCACGGCGGTATTCGCCGAGTCGCGGCCGGCGCCGCTCCGGGTACCGCGGCCGGCACCGGCGCCGCTGCCCGCCAGGCCAGTACCCCTGCCGGGCGTGGCGGGACGGCCGAGCGCCGTCGAGCGCACGCCGCCGGTGGACGGATCCTCCAGCCCACGCTGCAGTCCGTGCGCCTTGATCAGGGGTTTGATTCGGGCGGCCAGCCAGACCCGGTAGTCCTTGGGCGCATAGGCGCCCTTGGCGTAGAGCTCGAGGTAGCGCGGCAGCAGCTCCGGGTGGTCGCGGGCCAGCCACTGCAGGTACCAGTCCCGCACGCCCGGGCGTAGATGGAGCGCGGTGTACATGATGCTCGACGCACCGGCATCCTTCGCCTGGCGCAGCGCCTCGTCGAGGTGGGCCTTCGTGTCGGTGAGGAAGGGCAGGATCGGCATCATGAAGACCGAGCAGTCGAGTCCGCGCTCGCGCACCGCCGTCACCGTGGCCAGGCGCGCGACCGTGGACGGGGTGCCCGGCTCGACCGCCTGCTGCAGCTCGTCGTCGTAGATGGCGATCGACAGGGCCAGGTCGACGGGGACGAGTTCGCTCGCCTCGACGAGCAGGTCGAGGTCGCGGCGGAGCAGCGTGCCCTTGGTCAGGATGGAGAGCGGCGTGCCGGACTGCGCGAGCGCGGCGATCACGCCGGGCATCAGCCGGTAGCGGCCCTCGGCGCGCTGGTACGGGTCGGTGTTGGTGCCGAGCGCCACCGGATGCCGGCCCCAGGTTGGCTTCTTCAGCTCCCGCTGCAGCACCTCGGCCACGTTCACCTTGACGATGATCTCGTTGTCGAAGTCTGTGCCCGCGTCGAGGTCGAGGTAGGTGTGGGTGGGCCGGGCGAAACAGTAGGTGCAGGCGTGGGAGCAGCCGCGGTAGGGGTTGATGGTCCAGCCAAAGGGCATCGCGCTCTGGCCCGGCACGCGGTTCAGGGCCGACTTCGCCAGCACCTCGTGGAACGTGATCCCGGCGAATTCGGGCGTGCGCACGCTGCGCACCAGGTTGTTCAGGCGGGCGAGTCCGGGCAGGGCGCCCGCCTGCTCCGTCGTGAGTTCCTGTCCGCTCCACCGCATGCACCTATTCGAACACACGTTCTAGAGAGATGCAAGCGGATGCTGCGGCTATCCGCGTGCGTGCTCGACTGGTGATCGGCTGCGGCGGGGCCGGCCTGCGGTCGTGGCCAACTCAGGAGAATTGGTGCACTGGCGCCGCCGCGGCCGCGGACCAGTGCCGGAGTCGGGGCGAGGCGTCGCGGATCTCCTGAGTTGGCCACAGGGGGCCTCGTCTCCGACTGCACTTCGGTGGGTAGCAGCAGGAGCACCGCCGCCCGCGCCCGCGGACCGCGGGCGGGACGGGCGGGACGGGCGGGACGGGCGGAAGGACTACGCGGTGAGGTTCAGGGTCTTCGCGGTGGCGGCCAGGGACGCGGCCGCGGCGGCCGGGTCGTCGGACAGCTTCGTGCCGAGGCTCGGGATCATCTCGCGCAGCTTGGGCTCCCAGGCCGGGTACTGGTCGGGGAAGCAGCGCTTGATCAGGTCCACCATGATCGGGGCCGCCGTGGACGCACCCGGGGACGCGCCGAGCAGGCCCGCGATGGTGCCGTCGGCCGAGGTGATGACCTCGGTGCCGAACTGCAGCACCCCGCCGAGCTTCGGGTCCTTCTTCATCACCTGCACGCGCTGGCCGGCGGTGATGAGTTCCCAGTCCTCTATCTTGGCCGTGGGGATGAACTCCTGCAGCGCCTTGAGCTTCGTCTTCTTCGAGGCGAAAACCTCGCCAATCAGGTACTTCATCAGGCCGAAGTTGTGCGCGGCGACACCGAGCATCGGCCCGATGTTGTGCGTGCGGATCGAGAACGGCAGGTCGAACCAGGTGCTCGACTTGAGGAACTTGGGCGTGAAGCCGGCGTAGGGCCCGAACAATAGCGAGGTCTCCCCCTCGACCACGCGGGTGTCGAGGTGCGGCACCGACATCGGCGGGGCGCCCACGGCGGCCTTGCCGTAGACCTTGGCGTGGTGCTGGCTGACCAGCTTCGGGTTCGTGGTGCGCAGGAACTGGCCGCTGATCGGGAAGCCGCCGAAACCCTTGATCTCGGGGATGCCGCTCTGCTGCAGCAGCGCCAGGGCGCCGCCACCCGCGCCGACGAAGACGAACCGGGCGTTCACCGCACTCGGGTGGTTGCCGACCAGGCGGCGCAGGTTCAGGTTCCACGTGCCATCCGGAAGCTGCTTGACGCCCGTGACCTGCTGGTTCACGTGCACGCCCGCGCCCGCGGCGGCGAGGGAATCGAAGAGGTAACGGGTGAGGGCGCCGAAGTCGACGTCGGTGCCGGACACGATCCGGGTCGCCGCGATCTTGTCGTTCTTCGGGCGCTTCCTGGTCAGGAGCGGGGTCCAGGTGCCGATCACGGCCGGGTCCTCGCTGTACTCCATGCCCTGGAACAGGGGCTGGTCCTTGAGCACCGCGAACCGCTTGCGCAGGTATTCGATGCTGGACTTTCCGTGCACGAACGTCATGTGCGGGGTGGAGTTGATGAAGTTCTTCGGCTCCGGCAGCGCGCCCGTCTCGACCAGGTGCGCCCACAGCTGGCGGCTGATCTGGAACTGCTCGTTGATCGCCACGGCCTTCTCGGCGGTGACGGTTCCGTCCTTCGCCTCCGGCATGTAGTTCAGCTCACACAGAGCGGCGTGGCCGGTGCCCGCGTTGTTCCACGGGTTCGAGCTTTCCTGCGCGACTTCCCCCAGTCGCTCGTAGATCTCGATGCTCCAGTCGGGCTGCAACTGCTTGATCAAGGTACCGAGGGTGGCGCTCATTATGCCGCCACCAATAAGAACGACATCGACATTCGCCATTGGATTCACACTTTCGAGTGTAACGCCGGTAACGGATTCCTCCCGCCGGAACGCGGGCACCACAGGTAACGGTTGGCCCGCGACTCGGGCCGAAACGGCTCAGGCGCTGGACTTCACGCGCTCGTAGTTGGCAATGAATTCCTCAACGGACACTTTGGCGATGACTCGGGCGACAAGATCGAGATCCAGGTCGGCCAGCGTCTTGAAGCGCACGCAGCTCTTGCCCATGTTCAGAGTGCGGCCGGTGGCGGCCCACTCGGCGCGGAACGCGGCATCTTTCTCGGGAAAGCTGTAGAGGGCCATCAGGTAGAGCGAGTTGTAGTTCTTCTGCGCGGCCAGGCTGACGTAGGCGAGCGGCTGCTTGTTGTACGTGTCGGGGTACGTCTCCAGCGGAACCACCCAGCCGAGGATGCCGCCGTACACGCCGAGCCGGTAGCCCTTCGGCATGGCGTCGCGCACGGTGTCGAGCACCGGGTAGAGCACGGCACGGCGTTCGGGTTCGAGGTCGAGAACGAGCGTCTCCACCTCGAACGGAATCGGCTCTGCACTCATGGAGTCAAGGATATCGGTTCCGACTCTCGAGACAGCGGCCCGCTAGGGCTGTGGGACCGCGTCCGGCACGACGTCCGACAACACGACGTCGACCGCGGCCGTGGCGGGACGGCCGGCGCCGACCGGCGCGCCGCGCGGCACGACGGCCCGGGCCCCGTGCAATTCCAGCCGGGTGAGGGTGTTCTCGAAGTTCTCCGGCACGCCGTAGTGGAACCCCTGCGCGCTGCGGATGCCGAGTCTGATCAGGTGGTCGGCCATGGCGTCGTTCTCCACGCCTTCGACGATCATCGAATACTCGAGGTTGTCGCCGAAGCCCTGCAGGGCGGTGAGCACCTCGCGCTGGCGGACGTCGTCGAGGTCGTCGACAAGGCTGCGGTCGATTTTGAGGATGTCCATCGGCATCCGTACCAGGGCGTCGACCGAGGAGTCCTGGGAACCGTAGTCGTCCAGCGCGATCATCAGGCCGAGGTCGCGTAGGCGGTCGGCCTGGGCACGGATGGCGGGCGTCACCTTGGTCATCGACCGTTCGTTGAGTTCGAGGCAGAGCGAGATGCCGGGGTAGCGTCCGGCGAGGTCTTCGATGTACGTGCCGACGCGTTCGGGCAGGATCTGCCCGGCCTCCACGTTGATGGTCATGCAGACCACGCGTGGCTCGACCAGACGGAAGTCGGCGGCCGCCTTCATCGCCTTGACGGCCACCTGGCGGGTCATCGCGTCGAGCCGGCCGAGGCCCTTGGCCTTCTCCACGATCGACGGCGGGGACAGCGGACCCAGGTCGGGGTGGGTGTAGCGCACGAGCGCCTCGAACGCCCAGATCTGCCCGGTGACGAGGCTGACGATGGGCTGGAACGCGAGTTCGAGCAGGTCCTCGTCGATGGCATGGGCGATGATGTCGTTCATCTGCGAGGACCGGTGGCTGGAGATGTTGATGCTGCTCTCGTTCGCCGGGCCGCCGCGCCGGCGGGACTTCTTGATCGCGAGCATGGAGCGGTCGGCGTCCTGCACGAGCTGGTTGACGTCGGTTTCCCGGTGCGCGGAGTAGGCCAGCCCCACGCTGATCACCGGGTTGTGGGTGTTCTGACCGATGGTCACCGGCTTGCCGGACTCCACCAGGATGCGCTCGGCGATGATCTTGGCCTCGGCGAGCGACGTGAGGTGGGTGAGGATGACCACGAATTCGTCGCCGCCGACGCGGGCCACCACGTCGTTCGGCCGCACGACCGCGCTGAGTCGGCGGCCGAGTTCCTTGAGCATCTCGTCGCCCACCTGGTGGCCGAACCGGTCGTTGAGGCGCTTGAAGTCGTCAATGTCGATGAACAGCACCGCGAGCGCCTCGGAGTAGTCCCGGTGGTCGTTGATGTTGGCCAGGGCCTCCTGGAACGCGCCGTAGTTCGGCAGGCTCGTCAGCGGGTCGGTGTTGGCCCGGAGGGTCAGGCCGGCGATGTTCGCGCGTGCCTTGACCACCATCCCCGCCGTGGTCGCGAGGGCCTGGAGCGCCCGGCGGTCGTTTCCGGTGAAGGCACCGTCCATGGGGTCGCGGCGGGCGACGATGTACATGTCCTTGCCGGGAACGGCGCCCAGCGGCAGGGCCATGCTGATCTCCCCGGGGCGGGCCGGCTCCGCCCGCACGGAGACGGATTCGGCCCCGATGGTCTCTTCAACCGCCTGCCGGAGCACCTCGACGATGGTGGCGGTGGCGCCGGACTGCGCGTCGGCGCCCGGGTCGGTGCTCAGCGCGCTCGCGCCGCTGACCATCCCGGCGAGCCGGCGGCGCATGACCGAGACCGTGGTTGACACCTTGACGATGGTGGCGACGATCACCAGGGCGACCAGCACCCTGGCTGCTTCGAGGGTGGTGCCCACCACGACCATCACCGGCACGCCCTCGACAGTCCAGACTCGGGCGATCACGGAGATCAGGGCGCAGCCGACCAGGGTGACGGCGAGCCGCACCGGCGACAGGAGCGGGCGGCCGCCGCGCTCGACGGGAGAGTTCGCCAGGCGGTGTCGCAGCACTTCGACCAGGACGACGAAGGCGACGTAGCCCACGGATGCCGCGGCCACCGCCGGCAGCACGGGCAACCCGGCGCCGGTCAGGCCGGCGTAGATCAGGGCGGAGACGATGCCGCCGGCACCCTGCAACCCGGCACTGTAGAAGGCGACGGATGCGCGGCCGGCCTCGATCAGGATGGCCAGCAGGACGCCGAGCGAGATCAGGCCGATCGCGGCTTCCGCCGACAGGGTCGGGGCGAGCGCAGGCAGGGCCAGCATGGGAAGGCTGATCACCGGGCTGCGGTGCTCCACGGCGCCCACCCGCACCCAGGTGAGTTCCAGGACGGCCGCGCAGAGCACGCCCGCCGCGGCGATCAGCCAGTGCTCGGCGGGGGCGCCGACGAGCAGTGCCAGGGAGGTGGCGATGCTGGCCAGAGCGATGCCGGCGAACAGCACAAAGGCGGCCCGTCGCACGGCTGCTGAATTCCGAATCCCGCCCACGAGGTCTGACACTAGCGGAGAGAGCGGTCGAACGTTCACCATCCCGCGAAGGCTGGTGCCGCGGACCCCCGGCCGGCGGGTGCGCGGGCCGCGGGGGGACGGCCGGCGGGTGTCACCTCCGCCGGCCGTGAATGCCGGTCCTTACACTCTGATCAGTACTTTTGCTGGCCGTGATGCTCTGCGAGGACCGGATCCGCGGCGGCGGGTCAGGGCTGCAGCGCGAGCAGATCGGCGGCGACGAGTTCCGCGATCTGCACGGCGTTGAGCGCGGCGCCCTTGCGCAGGTTGTCGTTGGTGATGAAGAGGGCGAGGCCGCGCCCGTTCGGCACACCGCTGTCCTGACGTACCCGGCCGACGAAGCTCGGGTCCTGGCCGGCCGCCTGGAGGGGGGTGGGGACATCCGTCAGCACCACGCCGGGCGCGGTGGCCAGCAGCTCGAGCGCGCGGGCGACCGACAGCGGGTTGGCGAATTCGGCGTTGATCGACAGGGCGTGGCCGGTGAAGACGGGGACGCGCACGCAGGTGCCGGAGACGCGGAGTTCGGGCAGGTCGAGGATCTTGCGGCTCTCGTTGCGGAGCTTCTTCTCCTCGTCGGTCTCGAACTCGCCGTCGTCGACGATGGAGCCGGCCAGCGGGATGACGTCGAAGGCGATCGGGCGAACGTAGACGATCGGGTCGGGCATCGGCACGGCGGAACCGTCGTGCACCAGCTGCAGCAGGTTGTCGCTGGCCGCGGCGGCGCGCACCTGGCTGGCCAGCTCGCGGGCGCCGGCGAGTCCGCTGCCGGAGACGGCCTGGTAGGTGCTCACGATCAGGCGCTCGAGGCCGGCCTCATCGTGCAACACCTTGAGTACGGGCATGGCCGCCATGGTGGTGCAGTTCGGGTTTGCGATGATGCCCTTGGTGGCGAGCTTGATGGCCTCCGGGTTGACCTCGCTGACGACGAGGGGCACGTCGGGGTCCATCCGCCAGCCGGACGAGTTGTCGATCACGGTGACGCCGGCAGCGGCGAAGCGGGGCGCCTGCACCTTGGACAGCGTGGCGCCGGCGGAGAAGATGGCCACGTCGAGGCCTCTTGGGTCGGCGGTGGCGGCGTCTTCGACGACGATCTTCTTGCCCTTGAACAACAGAGTGGTGCCGGCGGACCGGGATGACGCGAAGAAACGGATGCCGGCGACCGGGAAGTCGCGCTCCTCGAGCAGGCGGCGAACGACGGCCCCGACCTGGCCGGTGGCGCCGACGACGCCGATCTGGATTCCTGCGGTGCTGGTGGCTGCGGTGCTGGTCACTGTGTGTTCCTCTGCTGCTCGCGGGTGGTGCTTGTGATGCTCATGGGACTGATGTGGTCGGTGTTCCGGTGCCGGTGCCAGTTCGACGCCGTGTCTGCTCCGGCCCTGGTGGCTAACTCAGGAGATTCTTCCGGTTTAGCCTGAAATCGGGCCGGATTGGGGCATCCGTGGCCGGTTTTCCTGAATTAGCCACAGAAGCACCAGGTGACAGTTGCGTGGTTGGGGGTGGGGACGGGCGGGGCGTGGTTGGGGGTGGGGACGGGCGGGGGACGGGCGGGTGGGGACGGGCGGGGGACGGGCGGGTGGGGACGGGCGGGGCGTGGTTGGGAAGGGGTGGGGACGGGCGGGGGACGGGCGGGTGGGGACCGGGCCTGGCCTGGGCTGGGGCTGGGCTGGTGGGGACGGGTGGGGACGGCGGGGCAGGCGCGACGGATGCGGCTAGCGGCCGGTGCCGCCGTGCACGACGGCCTCGTCGGTGGAATCGAGCCCGAAAGCCGTGTGCACCACCCGCAGCGCCTCGTTGATCGTGTCGGCCCGGGTGACCACCGAGATGCGGATCTCGCTGGTGGAAATCATCTCGATGTTGATCCCGGCCTCGTAGAGGGCCTCGAACAGCTTGGCGGAGACGCCCGTGTTGGTGCGCATCCCGGCGCCGACCAGCGCGAGCTTGCCGATCTGGTCGTCGTACTGAAGTCCGGCGAAACCGACGTTGGCCTGCTCATTCGTCAGCGCGGTCAGCACCTGCTGGCCCTCCGACTTGGGCAGGGTGAAGGAGATGTCGGTCAGGCCCGTGGCCGCGGCCGAGACGTTCTGCACGATCATGTCCACGTTGGCGTTGGTCTTGGCGACGATCTTGAAGATCTGCGCGGCCTTGCCGGGAATGTCGGGAACGCCGACGACCGTGACCTTGGCTTCGCTCAGGTCGGCGGCGACCCCGGCGATGATTGGCTCTTCCACTGTCTCTCCATTCGCGAGTGCGTTATTGGGATGCGTGTGCTCGGCGATCGAGGAGTTCGGGATCGCGATGTGCGGGCTGGTGGTATCCGGGTTGTACACGATGGTGCCCACGTTGTTGTTGAACGAGGAGCGCACGTGCAGCGTCACACCGTGCCGGCGGGCATATTCCACTGCCCGAATGTAGAGCACCTTGGCGCCGGACGCGGCCAGCTCGAGCATTTCCTCGCTGGAGATGCGGTCGAGTTTGTGGGCGCGGGGGACGACGCGCGGATCCGCGGTGAAGACGCCGTCGACATCCGTGTAGATCTCGCAGATGTCGGCGTTCAGCGCGGCGGCGAGGGCCACCGCGGTGGTGTCGGAGCCGCCGCGGCCGAGGGTGGTGATGTCTTTGGTGTCGCGGTTGAAGCCCTGGAAGCCGGCGACGATTGCGACGGCACCCTCGTCGAGGGCGTCGCGGAGGCGCCCGGGGGTGACGTCGACGATGCGCGCGGAGCCGTGGTGGGCATCCGTGATCATGCCCGCCTGGCTGCCGGTGAAGGAGCGGGCGTCGTAGCCCATGCTCTTGATCGCCATCGCGAGGAGGGCCATGGAGATGCGTTCGCCGGCCGTGAGCAGCATGTCGAGCTCGCGCGGCGCGGGGATCGGGGTGACCTGGTGCGCCAGGTCGAGGAGCTCGTCGGTGGAGTCGCCCATCGCGGAGACGGCGACGACGACCTCGTTGCCGGCCTTGCGGGTGTCGACGATGCGCTTGGCCACGCGCTTGATACTTTCAGCGTCGGCGACGGATGATCCGCCGAACTTCTGCACGATCAAGCTCACGTGGCACTCCTGGGGTTCGGAAACGCGGGCACAGCTAAGATTCCATCATAAATGCAGATGTATTCGGCACCGGCCATGTGACGTTTGGGCGCAGGGGTCACCGTTTGGGCCAGAGCCGCGAGTATGGCCGGCGCGCCTCAGTTCGTGACGGTGCGGCGGCCCTCGAAGGCGCGACCGAGGGTGACCTCGTCGGCGTACTCCAGGTCGCCGCCGACCGGCAGCCCGGACGCGAGCCGGGTGACCTTGATCTCGAGGGTGGTCAGCAGGCGCGAGAGGTACGTGGCGGTCGCCTCCCCCTCGAGGTTCGGGTCGGTGGCGATGATGACTTCCTGCACGGTGTTGTCGGCGAGGCGCTGCATCAGCTGACGGATGCGCAGGTCGTCGGGTCCGATCCCGTCGATGGGGCTGATCGCCCCGCCGAGCACGTGATAGAGCCCCTTGAATTCGCGGGTGCGCTCGACGGCGACGACGTCCTTGGCCTCTTCGACCACGCAGATCATCGCGGGGTTGCGGCGCGGGTCACGGCAGATCAGGCAGGTCTGTTGCTCGGAGACGTTGCCGCAGATCTCGCAGAAACGAACCTTGTCGCGCACCTCGAGGAGCACGTTCGCGAGGCGGGTCACGTCGAACGCCTCGGTCTGCAGAATGTGGAACGCGATGCGCTGAGCCGACTTGGGCCCGATTCCGGGCAGGCGGTTGAGCTCGTCGATCAGTTCCTGAACGATGCCTTCATACATGGGTTAGTCGCCTCTCTGGCGCGAGGCCGGCTCGTGCGGCTGTTCTTCGAGGAACGTTGCCCCGAGGATCTCACGCACCACCGACTCACCGTAACGCTGCTTCTCGGCGAAGGCGGGACCACGACGGGCAACGGATGCCGCTCCGCCCGTGGCCTGGGTCGGGGCGGTGGGCGCGGGCGGGGCGGTGGGAGGGGCGGCGGGAGGGGCGGTGGCAGTGGGCGCCGCGGCACGTGCGCCCGAGGTCGGCCCCGCGGCCTGGAAGCGCGCGGACTGAGCGCGTTCGGCGTGGACGTCCGGCGGGAATTCGTCGTCGAACGGCGGGGGCTCTTCGTCGAAGGGCGGCTCCTGCTCGGATGCGCGTTCGGGCGTGCGCACAACGGTCGGCGCGGGGCGGGACGCGTCGGCCGGACGGAGGGCCGCCGGAGCTTGCGCCGGCGTCGCCTGCGCGGCCGCACCGCCGGATCCGGGGATGACCACCGTGGCCCAGCCGCTGTCTGCCGCCGGGGAGCTGGGAATCGTGGCCGTCACCCATCCCCCGGGGGAGGGTTCCGGTGCGACGGATGCCCGTGCCGCGGCCTTCGCCGGTGCGGAGGCGGGCACGGGTGCGGAGGTAGAGGTAGGTGCCGAAGTGGCTGCGGGCGCGGAGGCGGGGGCTTCAGCGGGTGCCCCCGTGGTTGCGGACGCGGTCGTGTTCAGGGGCGCGGAGATACTCGCGGAGGCCGAGGTGTTTTCGGAAGCACCCGCGCCGTTGGCACCGACTTCGACTTCTGCGGCGACGGAAACGCCGGCCGGGTCGGGTTCCGCGTCGGTGTCGGCCTCGGTCGGTGTCGATGCCGGACTCTCGGGGGCTGTCCTGGTCTCGGAGGATGTTGATCCGGTTCGGCCGACCGTCGGGGTCGAGGTGAGCGGCGCGGCAGCAGATGACGGGGCTGCAGGCGACGGGGCTGCAGCGCTTGGGGCCGCAGATGTCGGAGCTGACGTTGGCGTTGTCACCGTGGGCGCCACCGCGGACGGCGCCGGCGGAGTCGCCGCGACGCCCGCCGGGGCTTCGCGGCCGCCGGAGATCGGGGGCGCATCCACCTTCGCGGTGAGCCTCGGCGTGAATCCGAGCACGTCGTTGACGGCCTTCTTGAGGTGGTCGCCGACGCCCGGTCCGGGTGCGGTGGACGGCCTGAGTCCCTCGACGTCTTTCTGGCTGGGGAACGAGAGCACGAGCAGGTCGCCGTCGCGGAGCTCGATGGCCCGTGCCGTGTAGAGCACCAGCCAGGCGTTGAACTTGGCGACCTTGACCGCCTCGAGGATCTCGGGCCAGGCATCCTTGACCTGTTGGAAGGTCACCGGTCCGACCGGGCGCGGCTTCTCGGCTGCGACCGGATCAGGGGTCGGCGCGGAGGCCGGGGTCGAAGCGGAGGCCTGGGCGGGGACCGGCGTCGGCGCGCCAGAAGGCGACGCACCAGCGGAACGTGCGGTCGAAGACGACGCCGCAGAAGTCGTCGCGGCAGAAACGGGTGCAGCTGAACCCGGCGCAGTGGAAGTCGGAACGGACGAGGCGACGTCGGCACCACGGGCGGGCGGCGAGGCCGACCCGGCGGGCGGGGCCGGGGCATCCGTCACCCGGGAATCGGCGACGTCAGCGTTGCCAGCGCCAACGCTGTTGACGGCACCAACGCTGTTGACGGCACCCACGCCGATGCGCCGCTCGAGGCGCTCGACGCGGGCGAGCGCGCCGCGGGTGGAGTCGTCGCTGGCGGGGATGAGCACGCGGGCGATCATGAGTTCGAGGTGGAGGCGCGGCGAGGTGGCGCCAGTCATCTCGGTGAGGGCGGCGTTGATCACGTCGGCGGTGCGGGACAGCTCGGCCGGGCCGAACTTGGCGGCCTGCACGGCCATGCGGTCGAGTTCATCCTGCGGCACGCCGCGGAGCACGGCGGCGGCCCCGGCCGCGGACGTGGCGCCCACGATGATCAGGTCGCGGAGGCGCTCGAGCAGGTCTTCAACGAAGCGGCGCGGGTCCTGGCCGGTCTGGATGACCCGGTCGACCGCGTCGAACGCGGCGGACGGGTCGCGGTCGGCGATCGCGTCGATCGACTCGTCGAGCAGGGACGCGTTCGTGTAGCCGAGCAGCGCCACGGCCCGCTCGTACTCGACCGAGTGCCCGTCGGAGCCGGCCATCAGCTGGTCGAGCAGGGACAGGGTGTCGCGCGGCGACCCGCCGCCGGCCCGCACGACCAGCGGCAGCACGCCGGGCGCCACGGTCATCTTCTCGGTCTCGCACATCTGCTGCACGTATTCGAGCATCGGCCCCGGCGGCACGAGCCGGAACGGGTAGTGATGCGTGCGCGAACGGATGGTGCCGATCACCTTTTCGGGTTCCGTCGTCGCGAAGATGAACTTGACGTGTTCGGGCGGCTCTTCGACGATCTTCAGCAGGGCGTTGAACCCCTGCGGCGTCACCATGTGCGCCTCGTCGAGGATGAAGATCTTGTAGCGGTCGCGGGCCGGCGCGAAGATCGCGCGCTCACGGATGTCGCGGGCATCGTCGACGCCGTTGTGACTGGCCGCGTCGATCTCGACCACGTCGAGGGAGCCGCCGCCGTCGCGGGACAGTTCCACGCAGCTCGGGCAGACCCCGCACGGAGTGTCGGTCGGACCTTCGGCGCAGTTCAGGCAGCGCGCGAGAATACGGGCGGATGTCGTCTTGCCGCAGCCGCGGGGGCCGCTGAACAGATAGGCATGGTTCACCCGGTTCGTGCGCAGGGCAGTCATCAGGGGATCCGTCACCTGAGACTGACCGATCATTTCGGCAAAGGTCTCGGGCCGGTAGCGGCGATACAGGGCGGTAACCACGGGGTCAATCGTAGTCGGAGCCACTGACAGTGGGGTCCGGGGTGGTGGGCCGGGCATCCGTTGGCGCCGGGGGCGGGCATCCGGTGGCGGGCCGTGCGTGCCCGGTCGGCGCGCCCACTTCGTCAGTTGCGGTCGAGTTCGCCTGGTGTGCCGGGCGAACTCGACCTGAAGTGGCGTACTCGGCGATTCGAAGGGCGGCAACGGGCATCCGTTGTCGCGCCGGGCGGGCATCCGTTGTCGCACCGGGCGGGCATCCGTTGTCGCGCCGGGCGGGCCCGGTCGGTGCGCCCACTTCGTCAGTTGCGGTCGAGTTCGCCTGGTGTGCCCGGCAAACTCGACCGGAAGTGGCGAACTCGGCGCCGAGAATCGCCGAATGCGCCGAGAATCGCCGGTGGAACGGCGACTCTCGGCGCAATTGGCGCAAGTGGACGGTGCTGGACGGCGAGGGGATGCCACGGCCCGCGTGCGGACGGCACGGATGGTGCTGGACGGCACGGATGGTGCTGGACGGCACGGATGGTGCTGGACGGCACGGATGGTGCTGGACGGCACAGGTGCTGGACGGCACAGGTGCTGGACGGTACGGATAGTGCTGGACGGCACAGGTGCTGGACGGTACGGACGGCACGGACGGCACGAACGGCACGAACTGCACGAACTGCGCCGGACCGCGCCGGACCGCGCCGGACCGCGCCGAACCGCGCCGTGCCGACTACCCGAAGAGCGCGGCGACCCTGGTCAGGGTCATGAACACGCCGTAGGCCAGCGGGATCCCGACCAGCGCCCAGGCGATTGTGAGTTGTGCGCTCTTCATGTCAGGACTCCATCGCTGGTTGGCCGACCACCGGGCGAGCGGTGACCGTTTCGTGGAATGTGGCCTGGACCGGCCGCACCATCAGGTTCGCCAGGAAGCCGATCACCAGCAGTCCCACCATGGTGAGCAGTGCCGGCTGGTAGGCCTGGGCGGTGAGCGCGCCCGGGGTGCCCTGGGCGTCGAGGAAACCGTTGACGATCAGCGGTCCGGCGATCCCGGCCGCGGACCAGGCGGTCAGCAGCCGGCCGTGGATGGCGCCGACCTGGAAGGTGCCGAAGAGGTCCCGCAGGTAGGCGGGCACGGTCGCGAAACCCCCGCCGTAGAACGAGATGATGACGAAGGCCAGCAGAACGTAGAGCGCGGTTGTGCTGGACCCGAACAGGGCGAGGAGGAGGTAGAGAACGGAGCCGACGCCCAGATAGACCATGTAGATGTTCCGGCGCCCCGTCTTGTCGGATGTCGCGGACCAGACAAATCGGCCGCCCATGTTGGCGATGGACAGCAGGCCGACGAAGCCGCCGGCCACGACGACCGACACGGTGGAGGTGCCGTCGGGCTGGCGGAAGAAGTCCTGGATCATCGGCGCCGCCTGCTCGAGGATGCCGATGCCGGCCGTGACGTTGCAGAAGAGTACGACCCAGACTAGCCAGAACTGGCGGGTCTTGATGGCGTTGGCCGCCGACACGTTCTTGTCCGTCACGAGCGGCCTCGCCTTGATCGTGGCCGGGTCGAAGCCGTCCGGCTTCCAGCCGGCGGCGGGAACGCGGATCGTGAACGCGCCGAACATCATGTACGCGAGGTACACGACGGCGAGGGTGAGGAAGAGTTTGCCGACCGCGTCTCCGCTGGCCACCCAGCCCTCCGCACCCGAGTTGGGGTCATAGAGTGCGAGCAGCGCCGTGGAGACCGGGCTGGCGATCAGGGCGCCGCCGCCGAATCCCATGATCGCCATGCCGGTGGCCAGCCCGGGACGGTCAGGGAACCACTTGATCAAGGTCGAAACCGGGGAGATGTAGCCGATGCCCAGGCCGATCCCGCCGATGAAGCCGTAGCCGAGGTAGACCAGCCAGAGCTGGCCGGAGAAGATGCCGAGCGAGCCCACGAGGAATCCGCCGGACCAGAACAGCGCCGACACGAACATCGCCTTGCGCGGGCCCTGTGTGTCGACCCACGTTCCCATCAGCGCGGCGGACAGTCCGAGCATGACGATGGCGATCGAGAAGATCAGGCCGATCTGGGTCAGGCTGACACCGAAGTGGGCGACGAGGGCGGTCTTGTACACGCTGGTCGCGTACGCCTGACCGATGCACAGGTGCAGGGCGAGGGCGGATGGCGGAATGAGCCAGCGGTTGAATCCAGGAGGTGCAATCGTGCGTTCGCGGTCGAGCCAGCTCATGTGTTCCCCCTCGTGGGGAGCTGCGTACAACAGCCCCATTACTGTCGGCATACGCGCCGTGGGCGAAACACTAGCAGTCCGCCCGCGGGCTTCCGGGAGAAGTGCCATGGCGTGGCGCGTGCTTTCCGGTCGCTCGGGACCGACGTAACATCGGACGATTTCGCAACACGCCGCATCCGTCGCCACCGGATGGTGCACCCTCTTCGGCAGTTCCGGTCGAGTTCGCCATCTGTGCCCGGCGAACTCGACCGCAAGTGACGAACTCGGCGCCGAGAATCGCCGAATGCGCCGAGACTCGCCAGTGGAACGGCGACTCTCGGCACAATCGGCGCGGCTCGACGGAGCTGGACGGCACACACGCAAATCGGCCGCCCCCAGCGCGGGAGCGGCCGATCCGATCAGTACACCGGGATCACCGGAGGGCGATCACCGGCAGGCGATCACCGGAGGGCGATCACCGGAACCTGACTACAGCGACGGATGCGTGCGGCTGATCGTCGCCAGCGTTTGGCGGGCGATCTCCAGCTCCTCGTTCGTCGGGATGACGAGCACGGTCACGCGCGAGTTGTCCGTGGAGATCACGCGCGGCTTGCGCGACTTCGCCTCGTTGCGCTCGGGGTCGATTTCGATCCCCATGCCCTCGAGTCCGGCCAGCGCGCCCGCGCGCACAATCGGCGAGTTCTCGCCGACGCCCGCGGTGAAGACGATCACGTCGACCGCGCCCAGCTGGGCGTAGTAGTTGCCGACATACCCCTTGATCCGGTGGAAGTACACGTCGAGGGCGGCCTGGGCCACCGGGTCGCCCGCGACCGCGGCGTTCTCCACGTCGCGCATGTCGCCGTTGCCGGCCAGCGCCAGCATGCCGCCGCGGCGGTTCAGCAGGTCGTCGAGCTCGGCGGTGGTCATCCCGGCCCGGCGGCGCAGGTGGAAGATCACGGCCGGGTCGATGTCGCCCGAGCGGGTGCCCATGACGAGCCCCTGCAGCGGGGTCATGCCCATGGAGGTGTCGATCGAGTTTCCACCGTCCACGGCACACACGGATGCCCCGTTGCCCAGGTGCAGCACGATCGTCTTCAGCTCGGCCAGCGGCCGGTCGAGGAAGGTGGCCACGGCCTCCGACACGAACTTGTGCGAGGTGCCGTGGAAGCCGTACTTGCGCACGCGGTAGCGCGTCGCCAGATCCTTGTCGATGGCGTAGGTGTAGGCCGCCGGCGGCAGCGTCTGGTGGAACGCGGTGTCGAAGACGGCAACGTGAGGCACGTTTGCGAAGCTGGCACGAGCGGCACGGATGCCCTGAACGGCGCCCGGGTTGTGCAGCGGCGCGATCTCGGACAGGTCCTCGATGTTCAGCTCGACCAGGTGGGTGACCTCGGTCGGCTCGAAGAACCGGTTCCCGCCCTGCACGACGCGGTGGCCCACGGCGATCAGGTCGGCTTCGGAGAGCTGGGGTCCGTGCTCGGCGAAGGCCTCGAGCATCACGGCGAAGCCGGCGGTGTGGTCCGCGATCGGCAGGTCGCGTTCGGTGCGGCCGTCCTTGGACGTGCCCACGTTGTGCCGTGCGTGACCGATCGGCTCACCGATGCGCTCGACGAGGCCGCTGGCGAGCTCGGTTTCGGTGTCCATGTCGAGCAGCTGGTACTTGAACGAGGACGAGCCCGAGTTGACGACCAGGACGGCGGTCATGCGGACACCGCCGCGGCAGTCGCCGGAACAGCAGTCGCAGCGGCAGCTGCGGACAGCGTCGCGGCCTGGATGGCGGTGATGGCTACGGTGTTGACGATGTCCTGCACAAGTGCTCCTCGAGAAAGGTCATTAATGGGTTTACGCAGCCCCTGCAGCACGGGGCCGATGGCGACGGCACCTGCGCTTCGCTGCACGGCCTTGTACGTGTTGTTGCCCGTATTCAGGTCGGGGAAGATGAAGACGGTGGCGCGGCCGGCGACGGCGGAACCGGGCATCTTCGTGGCGGCGACGGCGGCATCCGCTGCCGCGTCGTACTGGATCGGTCCCTCGATCAACAGGTCGGGGCGACGCTCCCGCACGAGGGCGGTCGCGGCGCGAACCTTGTCGACGTCCGCACCCTGGCCGGACTCGCCGGTCGAGTACGAGAGCATCGCGATTCGCGGCTCGATGCCGAACTCCACGGCCGTCTCCGACGCGGAGATGGCGATGTCGGCGAGCTGCTCCGCGGTGGGGTCAGGGTTCACCGCGCAGTCGCCGTAGACGAGCACCTTGTCGGCGAGCGCCATCAGGAACACGCTCGACACGACCGAGACGTTCGGCCGGGTCTTGATAATCTCGAAGCTGGGCCGGATGGTGTGCGCCGTCGTGTGGGTGGCGCCGGAGACCATGCCGTCGGCCAGGCCGAGCTGCACCATCATCGTGCCGAAGTAGGACACGTCGGTGACCTGCTCCATGGCCTGCTCGACCGTGACGCCCTTGTGGGCGCGCAGCTTCGCGTAGGCCTCGGCGAACTTGTGCCGCAGCACGTCGTCGAAGGGGCTCACGACCTGGGCCCGGGAGATGTCGAGCCCGAGGCCGATCGCGCGCGAGCGCACCTCGAACTCCTCACCCAGGATGATGATGTCGGCCACGTCGCGGGCCAGCAGGGTCGCGGCGGCGCGCAGCACGCGGTCGTCGTCCCCTTCCGGCAGCACGATCCGCTTGCGGTTGGTGCGCGCCCGCTCGAGCAGCGTGTACTCGAACATCAGCGGGGTCACCACGTCGGCGCGGCTCACTTCGAGCCGGTCCAGCAGAACGGATGCGTCCACGTGGCCTTCGAACAGGGCCAGCGCGGTGTCGCGCTTGCGCTGGGAATCCGCGGCCATCCGGCCCGGCGTGTGCGTGATGCGCAGCGCCGCGTCGTACGAGCCGAGCTCGGTGCGGATGATCGGCACCGACGGTGCGAGGCCCTCGACGAGCCGTTCGATCTCCTCGGGCAGGGCGAACCCGCCGACCAGCACGATGCCCGCGATCGACGGGAACGTCGCGGAGGAGTTCGCCATCAGCACGGCGAGCAGCACCTGCGGTCGGTCGCTGGGAACCACGACCACGGCGCCCTCGAACAGGCGCGGCAGCACGTTGACCATCGACATGGCCGCGACCACCACACCGAGCGCCTCGCGGCTGAGCAGGGCCTGGTCACCCTTGACGAGGGTGCCGCTGGTGGCCTTGAGGATGCTCTTCATGCTCGGCGCCACGAGGAACGGGTCCTCGGGCAGCGCCCAGACCGGCACCGCGTTCAGCCCCTTGCCGGGCAACATGCCGGCGTCGATGACACCGCGCACGGCGGCGATGAGCTCGTCCAGCCGGGCCGGGTCGGCCCGGTTGACGATGACGCCCACCAGGGACACGTGCTCCTCGCGCAGTTCGGCCAGCGTGACGTCGGTCAGCTGACGGATGTCCTCCGGCGTGCGCGGGTCGCTCTGCCCGAGCTGACGGTCGTTGCGGTCGCCCGGGGCGATCGCTGCACCCTGGTCGCGCCCGTCGCCCTGGCCGGGACCGACCCGGCCGCCGAGCACCAGCAGAACCGGCACCCCCAGGTTGGCGGCGATGCGCAGGTTGAACGCAAGTTCGGTGGGACTGCCGACATCCGTGTAGTCGGAACCGACCACGACGACGGCGTCACACTGGGCCTCGACGGCCTTGTACCGCTGCACGATCTTGCCAAGGGCGGCATCGGGGTCGAGGTGCACCTCTTCGTAGGTGACGCCGACGCACTCCTCGTAGCTGAGCGGAGGCAGCGGGCTGGGGGCGGCCCCGGAGGACAGGTGCGAGAGCAGCAGCTCGAGCACGTAGTCGGGGTGGTGCACCGACCGGGCGATGGGCCGGAACACGCCGACCCGCTCGACCGAGCGGAGCAGGGTGTCGAGCACGCCGAGCGCGATGGTGGATTTTCCGGTATTTCCCTCGGGAGAGGTGATGTAAATGCTGTCAGCCACGGTTATACGTTGTCTCCACCGGTAGACACACCGGCATTGTTGGGGGTCACGCCGACGCCAGTGGCGTCCCAGACCCATTCGGTGACGGCGGGGATGTCTTCCCCGTGGTCTCTGGTGTACGAGCGGGCCCGCAAGCGGGCATCCTGCATCTCCTGGCGCAACAGGCCGGCGCGGGCGCCGAGTCCGGGAACGCGGTCGATGACGTCCATGACCAGGTGGTACCGGTCGAGGTCGTTGAGCATGACCATGTCGAACGGCGTGGTGGTCGTGCCGTTCTCCTTATAGCCGCGGGCGTGCAGGTTGCCGTGCCCGTTGCGCTTGTAGGTCAGGCGATGGATCAGCCACGGATACCCGTGGTAGGCGAACACGATCGGCTTGTCGGCCGTGAAGATCGCGTCGAACTCCTGGTCGCTGAGACCGTGCGGGTGGTCGGCCTCGGACTGCAGGCGCATCAGGTCGACGACGTTCACGACGCGCACGGCGAGGTCGGGCAGCCATTCCCGCAGGATGGAGGCCGCGGCCAGCACCTCGAGCGTGGGCACCTCGCCGGCGGCGGCGAGCACGACGTCGGGTGAGGTGCCGAACTTCTCGGTGCCCGCCCAGTCGAAGATGCCGAGGCCGCGCTTGCAGTGCGCGACGGCCTGGTCCATGTTCAGCCAGTTCGGGGCCGGCTGCTTGCCCGCGACGACCACGTTGACGTAGTCCACGCTGCGCAGGCAGTGGTTGTAGGTGGCGAGCAGGGTGTTGGCGTCGAACGGCAGGTAGACGCGCACGACATCCGCGCTCTTGTTGACGACGTGGTCGATGAAGCCGGGGTCCTGGTGCGAGAACCCGTTGTGGTCCTGGCGCCAGACGTGCGAGCTGAGCAGGTAGTTCAGGCTCGAGATGGAGCGGCGCCACGGGATCTCGCGGGTGACCTTGAGCCACTTGGCGTGCTGGTTGAACATGGAGTCCACGATGTGGATGAAGGCCTCGTAGCAGTTGAAGAGGCCGTGGCGCCCGGTGAGCAGGTAGCCCTCCAGCCAGCCCTGGCACTGGTGCTCGGAGAGCATCTCCATCACCCGGCCGGCGCGCGCGAGGTTGGTGTCGCCCTCGTGGTACTCGGCGTTCCACTGCTTGTCGGTGGCCTCGTAGACGGCCGGGGCGAGGCGGTTGGATGCCGTCTCGTCGGGCCCGAAGATGCGGAAGTTGTCGGGGTTGTCACGGATGACGTCGGCCAGCCAGGTGCCGAGCACCTTGGTGGCCTCATCGGTGGTGGCGCCCGGGGAGGGGACCTCGACCGCGTAGTCGCGGAAGTCGGGCAGCTTCAGCGCCCGCCGGAGCAGCCCGCCGTTGGAGATCGGGTTGGCGCTCATCCGCAGGTCGCCGTCGGGGACGAGCGCGGTGATGCTCCGCATCGGGGCCCCGGACTCGTCGAAGAGTTCCTCTGGTTTGTAGGACGCGAGCCACTGCTCGAGCACGCGGGTGTGCGCCTCGGTGTCGCGGGCGTTGCTGAGCGGCACCTGGTGCGAACGCCAGGAGTCCACGACCTGCACGCCGTCGATGACGGCCGGGCAGGTCCAGCCCTTCGGCGTGCGCAGGATGATCATCGGCCAGCGGGGCCGCTCGGTGTCGCCGGCGAGGGCGCGGGCCTTGATCTCGGCGATCTCGTTGAGCACGACGTCGAGCGTTTCGGCCATCCGCTGGTGCACCAGGAGCGGGTCTTCGCCGTCGAAACCGCCGGCGACGATGTGGGGCGTGTGGCCGTAGCCGCGCATCAGGTCGAGTAGTTCCTCTTCGGGGATGCGGGCGAGCACGGTGGGGTTGGCGATCTTGTACCCGTTGAGGTGCAGGATCGGCAGCACGACGCCATCCTGCAGCGGGTCGATGAACTTGTTCGAGTGCCAGCTGGTGGCCAGCGGGCCGGTCTCGGCCTCGCCGTCGCCGACGACCGCGGCCACGAGCAGATCGGGGTTGTCGAAGGCGGCGCCATAGGCGTGGCTGAGCGCGTAGCCGAGCTCACCGCCCTCGTGGATGGAGCCGGGGGTCTCGGGTGAGGCGTGGCTGGGGATGCCGCCCGGGAACGAGAACTGGCGGAACAGTGCCTTGACGCCCTGCTCGGACTGTTCGATGCCGGAGTAGATCTCGGTATAGGTGCCGTCGAGGTAGGCGTTGGCGACCATGCCGGGACCGCCGTGGCCGGGGCCGGTGACGTACAGGGTGCTGATTTTGCGTTCCTGGATGACGCGGTTCAGGTGGGCATAAAGAAAATTGAGCCCCGGGGTCGTTCCCCAGTGGCCCAACAGTCGAGGTTTAATGTGTTCCCGCGTCAGCGGCTCGCGCAATAACGGGTTGTCCAGCAGATAGATCTGCCCGACGGAAAGATAATTGGCCGCCCGCCACCAGGCATCGACGCTTTCCAGCGCTTCGGCGCTGAGCGGATGCGGTGAGCTGACTGGCCAGACAAAGGGTTTACCGGACGATTCAACCATTGGGTGCCTCCATGCACTGTTCGGGGCGTTGACTGCGCGATTCCATCTTACGAGGAGATGGCAAATCGTTATCATTGCTAACGGCCTGCCGGGCGCGGATGTGGCGCGCGGGGCGGGGCGCGTGGCGGGTGCGGCGCGCGGGGCGCGTGGCGGGTGCGGCGCGCG